>NZ_FOXB01000015.1 GCF_900115615.1 Hydrogenimonas thermophila
TCTCACTAGTCGTCAAAACTCCACAGAGAATGGAGTTTTGATAAAATAGTGTTATGAAAAAAGTAAACAAAATAGAGGGAGATCGTATCAAATTAGAGCTTAAAATCAAAGAATTGACAGGTTGGCATAAAGCACGGGTTCATGTCATAGTAGCTTTGATAATGGCAATTATACAAGAGAGGAGTGTAAATCTAAAAAGATTAGCCAGTTATTTAAACTCAAAGCTCGAAGATAAAGCGAACTATAGAAGAGTAACAAGATTTTTTCAAAAGTTTGAGTTTGATAGGAGAGTGTTTGCAAGGCTGTTAGCAAGTTTTTTACCAAAGAGTGAGAAGTGGACTTTAATCATGGATAGGACCAATTGGAAATTTGGTAAAACCCATATCAATATTTTGGTATTAGCCGTGAAGTATAAAGGTATAGCGGTACCGATATTATGGTATCTTTTAGATAAGAAGCGAGGTAATAGTAGTTACAGGGATAGGATTAGAATAGTAAAAGAATTTATCAATCTTTTTGGAGTAGAAAAGATTGAAGTGCTTTTAGCAGATAGAGAGTTTATAGGAAAAGAGTGGTTTGCTTGGCTTCAAAGAAGAGAGATCCCCTTTGTAATAAGAGTAAGAAACAATACATTGGTAAATGGTAAAAAAGTATCAACTCTTTTTGCAAAAGTACCAAATAAAGGCTTTTTGCATTTAAAAAAAGTATGTAATGTATGGTATTGATGGGTTAAGAATAGCTGGTGCAAAAAATGAAAAAGGTGAGTTAATCATTGTGGTATCAAATGTTGAAAAGAAGAGTATCATCGCTATATATAAGCAAAGATGGGAAATTGAAGTGCTTTTTAGTGCATTAAAAAAAAGAGGTTTTAACCTTGAAGAGACTCATTTGACTGACCGTAAAAAGATTACTTTGCTCTTTGGCTTAATCTCACTCTCTTTTGTATGGAGTTATTTTATTGGCATTCTTAAAGCTAAGAAAAAACCTATCGATATTTTAAAGCATGAACATAAAGAACAAAGCTTCTTTATGTATGGATTAATGCATATGAAATCTATTTTGCTTTACTTTTATGAAAAAGTTGATGAACTAGCGAATATCTTTGAAATTTTTATTGGTCTAATTAGTGGAGAAAACCCCGATAATATGGCTCTTTATGGAGTTGGAGGAAAAAAATGACGACTAATGAGATTTTTTTTATTGATCATTATCTTGCTCAGAATGTTTTTCAAAACATTCTCTACAAATTTTTTCTATCTCTTCTGGCTTACCAAAATAATAACCTTGAAGATACTCAATTCCTACTTTTTTACACTCATTTGCAATATCTTCATTTTCTACATATTCTGCTACTGTTTCAACTCCAAGTTTTTTTGCAAAATGAACAATACTCTCAACCAATAGTTTTGAATCAGAATCTTCAGTAATATAACGAATAAGAGAACCATCTATCTTATAAAAGTCAACTTTCATTTTAAGCAAATAGTGAAAATTTGAGTAACCACTTCCAAAATCATCAATAGCTATTTTTGCACCATAGCTGTGTATTTTACTTATAAAATCATTTACAGTTTCAAAATCACAAAGCTCTTCTGTCTCTAAAATTTCAAAAACTACACGTTCAGGATTTGGATAGTTACTAAGTGCTTCATAAATACTGTTTTGACAAACAGGATCTTTTATATCATTCATACTTAAGTTTATAGAAAAAGAGCATTTAGCAGACTCAAAAGTTTTAAAACTCTTTTGTATAACTATATTAGTAATTTTAGAATATAATCTACTGTTTTGAACAACATCTAAAAACTCTCCAGGCATATGTATCTTACCATCTTTGTCTATCAACCGGATCAATGCCTCATATTTTGTAGTTTTTTTAGTATCTGCTTTTACAATAGGTTGAAAATGTACTATTAGTCTATCATCTTCTATAGCCAATTCAACCTCTTTCATCCACTTTATATGACGTTTATAATCTACTTCAAGTTCTTTTGCATTGTTATAAAACTCAAAAGGTTTTTCCCATTTTTTTGCTGCATTTAATGCTATAGAAGCTTTTTCAATAAGTCTGTTTTTTCTATTTTGAACAACTCCTGCAGTAAATTTTACTCTTAACTCCTCCATTGCATCTACATCTAAATGCATATTATGCAATTTATCTAAAATTTTTGTTATCTCTTCTATTGTAAACTCAGAAAACTTAACCAAAGCAAATTCACTACCACCAATTCTATAAAGGTGCATTTCATCAGACATAATTTTTTTCAATGTATTTGCTATTGATTTTAGTACAATATCTCCTATTTCAAACCCATAATAGTCATTTAGTTCTTTAAACCTGTCTACATTTATTAGTAACATTGACGCAGGAGGTGTATTTTCCAAATCTTTTTTTAAACGACTTAAATTATGAAGTCCTGTTAATGAATCAATAGAAAAAGAGTCTAAAAGCTTTTCATAATAGAATTTAATCTTATCTATTAATGCATTAAATGAGTGTTCAAGGGTTTTAAGCTCTTTACAGTTAGATGAAATATGGATCTTTTCATCTAAATCCATTTTATCTCTTACTTTAGATATCTTTTTACTTAATTCAACTAACGGCTTAACAAGCCTATTTTCAAAAGCCGCATAAAAGAATATAAAAAAGAGTAAAAAGAATATTGCAGTTGATATAATAAAATATAATATTACTTTATCTAAAGAGACTACTATTTTATTAGCAGGAAGAGTGATATCTATAACACCATTAATATCTCCAATTCTAGCATTTTCATGGCAAGTTAAACATTGTTTTTTTACTCTAATTGGATAAAGATAACGAATCATATTATTTGATCCAATTTTAATAATCTCTTTACCCTTCATTGATTCCTTAATCAAAGGATCTTCCATTACTTTTTTATGATCTTTCTCTATTATCCCATACTTATCTTCTACAATCTTACTTCTAAACAGGCTTATTTTCATACCATCTCTTAAGCCGTTAAGTCTCATTAAAATTTTTTCTATATCCTCTTTACTCCACCCCTCTTGCATTTTTGTATACATAGTTTCAAATACCAGTTCACTAGTATGACGGGCATCTTCCATTGCAAGAGAATTCAAAGCCTCTTTTTTTAAGTAGTATCCTACTAAAAATTGAAAAGCGAGACTTACTGCTAGAAAAATTCCAATTATATTTAGTACCAATCTTCGTATAGTAATAAGACTTTGATTAGACATAAAATTATTGTATCTTACTATACTTATTTGTATCTTAAATATATAAAAAAAAACTTTATTTTGTAGATATATGTAGAATATGTTGCAGTATTATAACTGCAACATATATTAGGCTTTTTTCAAAAATTTACTTAGAAGAACTATTTTGACACCATTTACACGACCTTCTATTTGCTCAGGATTAGAAGTCAAATGTATATTTTTAACAACTGTACCACGCTTTGCAGTAAATCCTGCTCCTTTAACATCAAGGTCTTTTATTATTGTTACACTATCACCCTCTTGTAATACTGTTCCATTACTGTCACGTGTTGGCTCTTGACCATCAATTTCATTAATCTCAGCATCAGCCCAAGTTTGTACTTCAGGCTCAAGATATAACATATCAAGTAAATCTTGTGGCCAGCCTTCAGATGATATTTGCTTCAAAATACGATATGCCATTACTTGAACAGCTGGAACTGTACTCCACATACTTTCATTTAAACAGTGCCAATGATTTGGATCTATTGATTCAGGATTACTTATCTGTTCTCTACACTTTTTACAAATAAATATAGACTTATCAGCACTTCCATCAGATGGCGTTACTTCAAATACATCTAACTCATCAGTACTACTGCAAAGTTCACATTTACCACCACTTCTCTCTATTAACTCCTCTTTTATGCCCATATTATTGCCTTTTTAAAAAATTGGGTGAAATTATACACCTTTGAGAACTATTTTCAAAATGACAAGTTAGGTGTATTGTTACGCCTTTTAAAGAGTTGATTTAGAATGAACCTTTATTGCGAAACTCTGCAATTTCAGTTTCTACCATAGCATCTATCATCTCTTTATATAAGTCAGCTACCATATTTGGAGATACTCCAAGACTCAAAGCTTTATGACGAACATGATTAAGTACATCTTCAATTCGCTCATCAGCTTTAATCTCATCTACAGTATGCTTAAACTTTGCAGCTTGTTTTATATAATCATTCCTAACTGCAATAAGCTCAACAATTTTCTCATCAACCTTATCGATCTCTTTACGTAACTCTTCAAGTGTGTCACAAGATTTAATTTCCATAATACCCCCTTTACTTCTTGCTTTCTGCATAAGCTTCAAACTCTTTTGCTTCAATTGCCTTAGAGTAATAGTACCCTTGTGCATAGTCGCAAGAGAGTGCTTCTAGTATTTTAATATGTTCTTCCATATCAGGACCTTCAGCTACAACCTCTTTTTCAAGTGTTTTTGCAATTTGAATCATAAGTTTAACTATAATAATATCTTCAGAATCTTGATGTATATCTTTAATAAATTCACGATCTATTTTAATAACATCAAATGGTAGTCGTTTTAGATAACTTAAAGAGGAGTATCCTGTTCCAAAATCATCTATACTAACTTTAAATCCTAGATTTTTTATTTCATGAAGCATCCTTATAGATGTCTCTACATCTTCCATTTGCAATGTCTCTGTAATCTCTAACTCTATTAATGATGGGTCAATAGGATACTGCTTTAACAACTCTTTTAAGTTATCAACCAAACTTTTGTCATTAAATTGTTGAGCTGATAAATTTATGCCAAGTGTCCATTTAACTCTTTTCTCTTTACTCCATTTATATAACTGTTTAAATGACATTTTTAAAACATATCTGTCATACTCAGCCATTAATGAACTCGACTCTATAACAGGAATATAACTATTTGGAAAAATCAAACCTTTTTTAGGATGCATCCAACGTGTTAAAACTTCTGCTCCACGAACTTTTCCTGTTGAAAGATCAATTTGAGGTTGAAAATATAACCTTATCTGATCCTCAGTTTTTAATGCTTCTTTGATCTCTTCAATTATTTGAAGGTGTTCATTTAGTCGTAATCTAATTGATGAATTGAAGAATTGATAGCGATTTTTACCCAATTTTTTTGCTTCATACATTGCAGCATCTGCATATTGCAACAAAGTTTCTGGCTCTGTAGCATCATTAGGATATAAAGCTATTCCTAGACTTGCTGTAACTGTACAGCTATGATGTTTAATGACAAAATTACGTGTAATTAAATTTAAAATATTTTTACCAATTTGTTCTGCACTATCTGCATCTTTAACATCAGTTAAAACAATAACAAACTCATCTCCACCTATTCTTGCTATTAAGTCAGTCTCTCGAATTGACTCTTTTAAAATATTTGCAACTTTTATAAGCAGTTCATCACCTACAGAGTGTCCATAAGAGTCATTGACAAATTTAAAGTTATCCAGATCTAAAAAAAGTACTGCCAGCATCTGTTTATGACGTTTTGCTAATTTTGTTAAAAAATCTATCTTCTCTAAAAATGCTCTACGATTTAATAAATTTGTCAATGGATCATGAAATGCCATATGTTCAGCTTTTAGTTTTGCTTCTATCTCTTCAGTTACATCCATACTTACTCCCATTACTTCAGTAGGAGCATCTTTAAATTTTCTTACACGGCCTTCAGTATGTAAATATTTTATTTTTCCTCTACTTGTAACAACTTTATGAATAAAGTCAAAGCGGGAACCTTTGTCTATTGAAGCTTTAAGGGTATTAATAAAAAAGTTTCTATCATCTGAGTGTATAGAGTTTAGTATAGTTTTAATACTTAAATTTTTTATTCTAGCATCAATTTCTAAAATTCTGTAGAATTCACGACTTACTTCAACCTGCTTTGTATGAGGCCAATATGTCCAGCTTGCCATTTGAGCAATTCGCTGTGCATCCATAAGACGCTTTTTATTTCTTAATAATGTTTTATTTACTGTTTTTAAGTTCCTAGCATAATCATTTATTCGCTCTAGTAGTTTATTAACTGCATGCGTAATATGCTTAACTTCATAATAGTTATCTGGTGACTCTATCATTTTTATATTATGAAGATCAAAATTTCTTAATTTTTCAGCCAATATATTAAGTGACTTGATTCTTTTATATAAATATCTCATTGCTATTATTATAGACAAGATAATAAGTATTGCAAACATAAAAGCAGATTTTCTATACTCATTAAAATGCTGTCTTGACAAAATTAACTTATAAACTATTTCTACTTCACCTAATTTTTTATTATCCTTTTCTATATAAAAAGTTTTATAGTTTGCATTATCCATTTTTTCCTTAAAAGGATTTTTTCCCTTTTTAAATAAATATTTTTTACCACTACTTGTTTTTATTAATATTGCTAAAATATTACTGTTTTCAGCTAAAAGCATATTCCCAATATCTTCAATCGGTTTTTCAAAACCAAAATAGATTGCATCAGCAATACTCGGTATATTGCTTTGAATGGCAGACTCAACTTTTGCCTGCTCCATACGCTCCATAGCCTCTTTTGTTAATCGTAAATCTTCTATAAAAAAGAGAATAAAAACTATTAATACAGAAACAATGACGAGTATAATTTTAAAATGTAGTGAATTACGATTAATCTTCATCATCATAAACCTTGGCAACTTTAAATATAATAGGACGTAACTCTATATTACTAAGCCTTATTAGCCTAGGATTTATAATAGGAACTATCCTGCTGCCTAAATATATTGATGCCATAGCATAGCTTATTAAACTCTTATCACTGGTAAATATTAATCTTCTTTGTGATATCAGCTTATTAACAATTTTTTTCATATTTTCAGGCTCTAAAATTGTAATGTATGCAGTAGGAAGCTCTTCTTTCAAATTATTAATATTAAACTCTTTTGCTCTAATTTTTGTACCCAAAATTTTTTTATTATTTAAATATTCAACAAATTCTTGAGCTATAACTTTATGTTCAGAAGAGTCATACAAAATATAAACAACAACTTCTCCATTTAAAAGCTTCTTTTTATAGTCATAATCTAAAAAAATCATTTTACTGAAAAGCCTACCCTCTATGCGCACAAGTTCAGCATCAATATGAGCAAATAGAATCATTGGGATTAAAAATATTAATATTAATCGTTGCATTACCATTTTGCCTCTAAAGATATAAACCACTCTCTTCCATTTGAAGGAATTCTTGCACCTTCAGGAACAAATCTATATGCACCTCCAATAACCTCTGTAGGGGGTGCAAAATACTCAATATTTTCATCTAATAAATTTGTCACACCTGCTTGAATTGTTATATTTTTGCTGTATGCGTAAGTAATTGTTTCACTTATATTGACAAAAGAATCTATATTCGGAACATCATTTGGCATATCTATACTGCTACCATAATCAATTTGTGTAAAACTGTGTAGCGCTGGTATTAATTCATAATCTACATAAAGTTTAAATAGATCTTTTCTATTATCATTATCTATAACATAAAAAGATGTACTTATATCATTATGGTGACTAAAACTTGCAACCAACTCATTTTTTTCGCCAAACTTCCGACGATAACTTAACTCAAACCCTTTTAATATCACAGCTTCACCATTATCATAAACTCCAAAACCATCTGTATATACACGTACTATTGGATCACTGTTTTTACCATAAAATATATTTAATTTTACCAAATCTTTCATAGTGAAACTATGCAGCCAGTTAATCTCTATCATATCCATTGTTTCAGGTTCTAAATTTTCATTGCCATGAAATTCTGCTTCTGCTTTTGCATATAATTCAACCCAAGATGGAACCCGGAAAGTATGATTAAATAAAAATTTAACCGTATTATTTTCATTAATATTATTAACTGCACCAAATTTATATGATATATGAGCATCAAAATTACTGTAATGATCAAGTCTTAAACCACCAATTAGTGCAAACCTATCATTAAAGCTATATAAATCTTCTACTGCTATAGCAAAGTTTTTTCGATCAATCCCCTCTTTTAAAATATTTTGTTCACCAGTTAAATGCTCTCCATCTGGACCTAAATTAAGATCATAATCAACTGGTGGATTAGATGGAATATATTGAATATAGTACATATCAACAGGTTTTGAATAGTGAGCTTCAACTTGTGCAATCACATTATGATGTAAATCAGTATATCTTAAATAACTCATTAACCCAGTTTCAACTTCATTGATGTAAGCACCCATAATTACATCTTTATCTGGATCATCAGTTGATTGTAAATCATATGGCATTACCCTGTAAGCACCATCCCAAATATAATCTTTTGCATTCCACTCTATATGCCATTTCAAATCTGTACTTATATATTTATCATACTCAACCAATAAAGAGTTATGAGTCATTGTTACATCTTGATCTTTTTCCAAAGGTACAATATTAGAAATTCCGAAAAAGCTTCCTTTCGTATACTGTTCTAAACGGTAACTGACATGAAACTCATCTTTTTTATAACTTATACCAATACCTGATGTCTTCTCTTTTGCATATGCTGGAAGTGATTCTCTAAATGTTTCTAAACTATTATTTGCTTCATTATGACGCATTGTAGGACTAGCAACTATATCTGGATCAAAATCACTTATATGAGCATCTAAATTTAAATACCCTTCATTAATATTTAATGTCTGAAATATTGATGCCATCTTTCCATTTTGAGAAGTAGTAGTTACATTAAATCTGCTTTTACTCTCTTCGTCAAGAGTTATTATATGTATTGCACCCATAAATGCATTACTTCCATATAGAATGGCATCTGGTGTCTTTGTTACTTCAACTCTTTTGATCAATGATGCAGGAAAAGTATAATAATAAAACTGGTTGCTATAAAGATTATTGGTTACATCCACACCATTTATTAATAACTTTAGCTTATCACGGTATTGTCCTCTCATACCTCGTATGACTATCTGTCTTTTTCCACTACTACTCATAGATATCTCTATACCTGGAACAAGTTTTAAAATATCTAAAAGAGTTTTTGCACCGCTTGCTTCAATAATATCTCGTCTAATTACAGTAACAGTAGATGGGATTTTTTCAATATTCAACTTATCGTGTAAAGCAATCTCACTTGCTTCATTTAGTGTTTGTAAAAATAGTTCATCTATCTCTTTCTCATCAACTTGTGCATATAAAGAAGTAATAATCAATAATGAAAAAAAATAAAATCTTTTCATCAGTTTTCCTTAATCTTACAAATGCAGTTACTTTACACAATTTTTTCTTAATAGTTACTAATCTTATGTTGATTTTAGCATCTCAACTAACTCCAAATATAATTCTTTACACTCATTTTCATCTATATTTTCATTTTCTATATCTTTTAATAACTTAATCGATTCATTATGCAACTCTTGCAGTTCAGTATATTCATCTTTTTTATCTTTATCAGCTTTTTTCTCTTTTGCTATCTGCTCAAAAAGCTCATCTATTTCATCTTCAATATCTGGAATAATTTCAAACTCTAAAAGCTCTTTCAACTTATTACAATTTACCACTATCAACTCCCTTCTGTTTTTGATATATAAAACTTGATACCTTTTTTAAATTGCTTATCTCATATAATCTGTCTGTTACACCCATTACTAAATATCCGCCTGGTTTTAACATTTTTAAAAGAGTTTCAGTAGCTTTTTTTCTGTGCAAATCATCAAAATATATAAAAAGATTACGAGATAATACAATATCAAAACTTCCATATTTATCAGAAGACAAAGCAAAAATATTATCATCAATAAATTCAGTATTGCTTCTTAAAAAAGATTTTATCTCATAGCCATTTTCTATTTTTTCAAAATACTTCTCTTTTAGTCGTTCATCTAGTTTATGCAACTCTCTCTCACTGTAAATCCCTTTTTTTGCCTTTTTTATTGACTCATTATTTACATCAATTCCTACACATTTTACTTTATGCAAAAGCTGACTATTCAGAATATCTAACATTATTAAAATAGAGTATATTTCAGCTCCATTAGATGATGGTATAGACAATATTTTTACATCTCTATTCTCATTGGAAATCCATTCTACAAGCCATTCTAAACTATCAATTTCTCTAAAAAAGTAGGTCTCATTTACTGTAACAGCATCTATTACCTCTTCATAAAAGCTGTAACTATTTTTAAACATTTCAATAAACTCTTCAGCTGATTCAACCTCATATCTTCTTGCTATTGATCCTAATCTTTCATATAAAATAGGTCTTTTATATAAGTCATTAATTCCAAGTTCTGTATATAAATGGTTAAATATTGGAGTAAAATCATTAATATCTTTTATTTTACGCTTCTCTTCTATTACATCATTGCTTTTCTTTGTAAATAAAAAATCAAACATCTATCAATCCTTCATATGCAAAAAAAGATATCATCTCATCCAAGCTGAATATATGTGTAACAGCACTGTTTTCTATAGCACACCTTGGCATACCAAAGACAGGTGCACTCTCTTCAGATTCTGCTATGGTAACTGCTCCATTTTTCTTTAATTCAAATAATCCTCTTGCTCCATCATCACCTATTCCTGTCATCAAAGAAGCATATACATCAAAATTTTTACATAATGGAACTGCCGATAAAAAAAGCTGATCTATATCAGGAGTATATCTACCTATATTTTTACTATTTTCCAGATCAATTTGAAAAGTAGATACATTTGATATAACTGCACTTTTGCCACATATAACAACTCTCTTTTTTGACGTAGACAACACTGCAGGAGTAGAAATAAATTCAAACTCAAAGCTACTTTGTAAATCATTTACAAAAAAATCAATCACTTCTGCTTTCATATGTTGAGCAATTATAATATGAGCATTTAACTTTTTAATTCTAGAAAAAAGATGATTTATATGAGCAGGCCCTCCTGTTGAGAGCCCTATAAGAAGTACTTTTTCTCTCACGTTTTATACTGTTCAAGAAGATGGTTTAGTTTTGCAGTCATTGATGCCAAATGTTCTGAAGCTGATGCTATCTCTTCAACTGTTCTAGCATTAGAAGATGATATTTCATTAATATTTTCTATATCTTTTATCATATCTTCTATAGATTTCGTATTTTCAATATAACCTTGCACCATTTCATCTACATTAATTATGGAGTTATCCATTTTGTTAACACTATTTGCAATCTCTTCTTGTGCTTCTGTTGCATTGTTTGAGAGTGTAGCTATCTCTTTAGCATTTTGAGCTATAGCTTCAGAAGTATCAGAAATAGATTGAACTATAACATTAATTGTAGCATTAATTTCACTAAGTGACTTTTGTGTACGTTCAGCTAATTTTCTCACTTCATCTGCAACAACTGCAAAGCCGCGTCCATGTTCACCAGCTCGTGCTGCTTCTATAGCTGCATTTAATGCTAAAAGATTTGTCTGCTCTGCTATATCTGAAATTACATCTAATACACCTTTTACATCTTGAGCATCCTGACTTAACTGTTGCAATCTATTTGAAAGCTCATCTTCAGCTGCTGAACGCTCAGTAACTTTAGCAGCTAAATCATCTATTTTTTTACTAGCGTTACGTAACTCCTCTTCTGCAGAGTCAATCTCATCTTTAGTCATCTTAGCTCTCTCTATAGCATCTTCAAGAATCTTTTCTAAATCTTTACCTTTCTCTGTCACATTTTCAACTATATGTGCTTCTTCTTCCGCTTTTTTACCAATTGCAAGAGATGTTCTTGAAAGCTCCTCTGCAATAGATGTATTCTCATGACTAGTAATTTTTGCTTCTACAATTGTATTTTGTACTTTTTCAATAAACATATTAATATTTTTTGCAACTTCATAAAACTCATCACCTTCAGGAACAATTACTCTTCTTGTAAGATCTCCTTCTCCCATTGCTAAATCTTGAGCAGCTTCTTGTAATTTATCAAGTTTTGAAATAATCAATGTATTAACTAAAAATAGTGCTAATAATATAAATCCAATTACTACTATGCTTGATATACCAATTATCATTAAAGTAATATTTTTATTGACTTCCAAAGCCTCTTCTTCATCTATTTCAGCAATTATTGCCCATCTTTTACCATAAACATCAATAGGTGCATATGCACTTAAAACAGGAACACCCCTATAATCATTTATGATCCAAGCACCACTTTTACCACTTAATGCTGCTCTTACTGACTCTGTATCAACCTTAAATACTCCAATTGTTGTACCCAGTTTTTTGACCACCGGATCATTCATCTCTTTTGTAAAACGGCTGTCATTTTTAAACTTTTTATCACTACCTATCAAATAAACTTCACCGCTTTTACCAAGTCCCGCTTTTTCATACTGACCATTAAAACTCATTATTTTATTGATTCTATCAATAGGAAACTGAAAAATAAGTACACCTATTCTTTTACCTTCAAAAAATATTGGAGTTGCTATAAATGCAGCAGGTAAATTGTAACTTGGTTCATATGGAGCAAAATCATCAAATGCTATCTTTCCGGCAGATAAATTTTTAGCTTTTTTATATGCACGTGCCAATCCTGTTTCACTATATGGACCATTTAATAAATTAGTAGCATAATCTTTCTCTTTAAAATCTGTATATACAACATATCCATCATTGTCTACCAAAAAGATATCATAGAGTCCATACTTTTCTAACATTGTATTGAATGATTTATGATAAATTTTATGAGCATATGAGTAAGTAGTTTTATCATTAGAATACATTAAGCCATTTTTCTCTCCAACAGGTTTAGGATTATCTACAATATATAACTTTTGAGCTATTATTCCATCTGGACTTTTTGGCAAATACTCTTCAACTGGCCGACGTTTTTTAACACCTGGAATATCGTAATTAACTTTGTTAAGATAGTTACTCTTATAATGTTCAATTAACTCTTTTTTTGCCTTTTCTAAATCAATATCTATCTCTTCATGAATTTTGTGAAAAGTAGTAGCAAAAGCATCCATTGCACCAACTGTACCTTGTGACTGAGCAGTGGAAATTATTAAAGACTTTATATCTTCAAAAAAATTTTGAATATGATCTTTTTTACTCTCTTTTACTGCATTTAGCTGATTAAGATATGCATCTGTTAATGCACTGCTGAACTTTGGAAGCGAAACAAGACTAATTGCAATGCCAACAACAATAGCAGCGACAGCCACTAATAATATAACTCTTATTTTCACACTTTTCAAATTCATCATAAGCACCTTTGCTGATTTTTAAATAATATTATCCTATCATTTTCTTAACTTTTAATTAACAGTTATTTCATATTTACCCATTTTAATTGTAGAAAGTACCAAGCTTTAGGTATTTAAACCTAGAAATCAACAATAGAATGAAAATTCATTCAGTGTGAAAAAACTACACACTTACTGTTATATTTTTACTAATTCAAGTTTATCAAGATAGTATAAATATGCTTCAATCTCTTTAAGTTCAGGCTTTAAACGATGTAATGCTTCTTTATATCGCTTTATCTGAAGAATATAGTTTTGTTTATCTGACGGTGTTGAAGTTTTATAATCAATTATTACACCCTGTTCACCATTCTCTACAAAAAGATCAATTACTCCAGGAATACCTTCATAAACATAAGGCATTTCATAAACCTTTTTGCCTTCTGTTATCATCATATACTCTATATTTGCTTTACCTGCTTGAACTAACGAGAGTGCTTTGTCTTTATCGCACATTCCACCATAACGATTTAAAAAAGCATCTTCATCATCTGTTTCAAAAAGATAGTGAACCCCCAGCCCCAAAAATATAGCTTCAAAATCATTTGCCTTGTAAGTTTCAATAGATGATGAAACTTTTTGACGACCATAATCTTTTATTTGAATATTAAATGTTGAATGTTGGATGTTGGATGTTTTTTTGCTTTTTTCTACTTCTAGTCTGCCTATGGTTTGAGGTGACAGATTTAGAAAGTCAAATATAGAGCTTTTTGATTTTTTAATGACAGTAAGAGAGCTTTTAGCACGAGTAAAAGCAACATAAATCTTATTCATCTTATCTTCTAATGCCAATCTCTTCTCTTTATCTATTACAGCTTTGAACTTTTCATCAATTGCTTCACGCTTTTTAAACTTCATTCGTATAGATTTTAGCGCTATTCCTTCATAATCAAAAATTACTGGTGATGTATCAGACTGTCCTCGTCCTAAGCGATCTAGCACAATTACATGTTCAAACTCTAATCCTTTAGATTTATGAATTGTCAAAACATTTATACCTGCAACATCTTTAGCGGGAAGTTCCTCTTCATAATTATCAATTTCATAAACAAACTCTGTCAAATCATGCAGAGGTATGGCAAATTCCAAAAGCTTGAAGCTTGCTTCATCAAAAAATTTGTACTTCTGCATAGCCTCTTTTATCATTAATGCAGGTCTGCGCAAAGCAATATCTGGCTTAAAAGTTTCATCATAAGGTTTGCCAATCAGTGAAAGAAAATTTAATCTATGTAAATTACCTTGTTTCCCTGAAGAGTTGGCATAAATAAGCTTCATTAACTCAATTAACGCCTTTGCACTTGGCTGTTCTGAAACTTTAGCTCGTTTATGTGTAGCAATATTTTTACCAAAATTCTCTAATATATAGTCACCTACTTGTAAAATCTCTCTATTATCATTAACCAATATAGCGATCTGCTCATCAGGAACACCAGCTTCAAAAAGTTGTTTTAACGATTTTCCCATAGACTCAAGAGTTTCATCATCTTCTACAACCTCTACAAAACCACCTGGTTTAAAAGCCTTTTGAGGAGGTTTTACATAAGGAAAGGTTTTATTTACAAATTCAACTATCTCTCTTTTAGAGCGATAGTTGGTAGCAAGAAAACCTATTGGAATATTAAAAGAGTCTGCAACATATGTAAATAACTCTTTTTGTCCTCCTCTAAATCGATATATCGACTGCTTTGTATCACCAACATAAAAGAAGGTTCTTTCACTTTCACTAGTGGCAATCTCTTCTATAATAGGCTCAAAAATTCTATATTGTGTAACCGATGTATCTTGAAACTCATCAAAAAGAATGTGTCCTATTTGACTATCTAGTCGAAAATATAGAAAATTTGTAAAATCTTTTTGACGCAACAGTTCAAAAACCAGATGCTCTATATCTTTAAAATGGAGTTTGCCACTTATTTTTAGATGATTTTGCTTACTGTTTCGATAAGCTTTATATAGCTTAAATATACGATCTAAAAAAAACTCCTCTTTTCTATTATAATAGTGTGCTGTTTCACGATAAAGATTATGAAGCCATACATCCATCTCATCAATAAATCCCTTAGAAAAGGTACGATAATTAAGAGTCTCTCTACCAAACCAACTCTTTTCAATAACTTCGCTTAAACACTCATAATCCATCATACGTTTAGCAGTTGAGCTGAAATTACCATTTAAAACAAACTCTTTTAGCTTGAATGCCCACTTCATAGCCTCTTCTTCACTGTAAGGCTCAACGCTAAACGACATTGAAGGAATCTCTTTATCTTTTTCATAAAGCAGTTCAAAAAAAGTAGCAATATTTTGACGCTTCTGTGCTTCAAAACGGGCAAAGTTGATCAGACTGAAATACTCTTTCTCCTCTAACTCCTCTAAAAAACGCTCAAAAAAGGTATCTTGTGACTGGGCTTCAACAGTAAAATCACTTTGCAATCCAACATACCAACAAAACTTTCTTAAAACTTGATGAATGAATTTGTCAATAGTCATAACTTTCAGATCACTTTTTAAAAAGCGATGAAAAATAGTTGGACGTTTTTTTTCAATCTCTTGAAGACTCAGTCCACTCATATTAGCAACTTCCTGCACCATTGCTTCAGGCATATCTTGCAAAAAGCTCTGTACTCTTTCACGCATCTCACCAGCTGCTTTGTTGGTAAAGGTGATTGCTAAAATCTCAGAAGGTTTTGCTTCCAAAAAGAGAAGCGACAAATAACGAGCCACAAGAGCAAAAGTCTTACCACTACCTGCACTGGCACTTAAAGCATAAAGTCGTTGCATTATACATCTCTTCCGCAAGCTACTTTATAGTCACAATACTTGCACGCTTTTATATCGTCTGTCTTTGTGAAATCGATCTCTTTTCTCTGTTTAAGTTCATTTACAATCTCTGCTAACTGCTCTTTTTTTGGAGTTGTATCAACTTTTACCTCTTTAGAGCCGTAAATATCCCAATATATTGTCTCAATACGTCTATTTGGAAAGTTGGCTTCAGCCCAAAGTCGGTAAAAGAGGAGCTGAAAATCGTTCTCATCTTTCACTGTATTGTCTATATTTTTTGTAGTTTTATAATCAATCAAACGAACAACAGTTTCACCCAGATCAACTCTATCTATTTTACTGCTAAGTTCAAACCCAAAATATTCACTACTGCACCACTTCTCTATGCACTCCTGTTTAAAACCTTTTAGTGACTCAAAATCTATTTCACAAAATTTTTGAAGTTTTGGCTCCCACTCTAAAGATATTTCAAATCTCTGCAAAGGAGAAGTTGTAGACTTATAGAGAGTGTCCATCACAAAAGCGTGGTAATCTTTATGAGAGCTAAACATATTTTTTTGGTTTACAGCCTCTTCTAGTGCTGAATGGATCAGCGTTCCAATATTTACATCACCTGATTCAACCTCATTCTCTATCTTTAATTGATACTTATAATAGAAACGACGCAAACATACAAGATAGTCTTTAAGCCTTGAAGGAGTCAATTTTGGCTCTTCTAAAAAGAGATTTTTAGCAACTATTGGCACATCTTCAAGCTTAGGAATCTCTGTTGATGGTGCAATTATGGCACGATAGAGTTCATCTTGCACCTTAGACTCTTTTAAACCTAGCTCAAAAAGAAAACGACTTGGTAGACTCTCTTCACTTTTTACATAACTTATAGCTACTCTTTTACTATTTTGAAGCAGTCGATAGTAGTAGTTTTTTTGTAAATTCTCTTTATCTTTTCTTGTAGGCATTCCTGCATGTTTTCTGATAGTTGAATTTAAAAATAGATCTTTTTCATCAACTTTTGGAACAATATCTTCATTAAAATCTACAATTACAACACCATCAAACTCTTTTCCTCTGCTCTCAAGAACTCCCATAACTGTAATGCGTCCACCACCTACATCGTCTATCTGTTTATCCTCTAAACGTTGCAACCAGCTGTGAAGCAGATGAAGAGGTTTTACATCCTCTAAAAGAGGTGCAAACCGTTTAAACATAAACAACTCTTCATCTATAATCTCTAACTCTTTTACAGTTGACGGCAGATTTTGCAAAAACTCTATAAAACTTTCAAATCCATCTACCTGTTCAAAACTATTGGCAATATCGCTTCCTACTATTTTTGCCTTTGCACTCTCTTTTGCATCAGTCAATGCATCATACAGATCAGCCAATCTTCTGTAGTAACTGCTTTGAACAAATGGAGTTCCCATAGCATAGTTAAAGTTTTTTACACTATCAAATAGTTTAAGATACTCTGAAAAACTCTCATCAGGCACAATTACAGCAACATTGTCAGGGTTGGCTCCATCCTCTATAAACTGTTCAACCTTTTTTAATACAAACGCAACCTGATTGATTCTCTCTTCAAAAGCAGATACCTCAATAGCATCTCGTTTTACTTTTGGTAGAAGTATTTTATTTATGATCTTTTTTCTCTGCCAGTCAAACTCAAAACTGTAATCGATTGGCAAAGACTCATCTATACCCAATCTATCTATAAGTTTTTTATTAAATGGAGTATAAGCAAAATGGATTTTTAGAGGTACTTTTAATCTTTGTAATACTCCTATCTCAAAACGGCTCAAATAGCCTTCTACAAAGAGTTCAATCTCTTCAAACTGCTCTAAAAAAGTTTCAGCTATTCTAAAATTTTCTATAGTGATTTTATCAACTAAGCCCTCTTCTTCAAGAAGTTCTTTATATCTGTTAAAAAGCTCTTTAAGTAAAACAAGGTGATCTTCAAAGTTGGCGTATGTATCGGCACTTCTAATAGTGTCAATATCAACCTGTTCTGCAAAGATCTCTTCATAAAAACGAAAAATAAAAGAGCTGTTTTGAATAAATGATAAAAAGTTTTTATCGAAACCCAGTTTACCAATATCAACACTTTTTGCAGCTTTATAGAGGAATAAAACACGTTCTGACTTATCAACAAAAACTTTTTCAGGTACAACAACACAACGCTTTAAAAACTCATCTATTGTATATAGTTTAGGTAAAATTGTATTGTCATGTTCAGATATAAAGTCACGAACCTGACGATGAGTAGAAAATACAAGGCATTTCACACTAAAAATCCTAATTTTTTAGTTAGTTTTATATGATCTTAGGATCAATAGAACACCAATTAATCCAGCTATAAAAGAGGCAAAGAAAATTCCAAGCTTAACAGCATCAATAATATTTTGATCTAAAAATGCAAGTTGTGTTATAAATATAGACATTGTAAAACCAATACCACCTAAAAAGCCTACTGCAACAATCTCACTCCACTTCAAATCATCAGGCTTTTGAGCAATTTTCAATTTATTGGCTAAATATGTAAAACCAACTATTCCTATTGGTTTTCCGATCACAAGTCCAAATAGAACGCCTAAAACTATTAACAAATTTTCTGATATTGCAGAAAAATTGAGCATAACACCTGCATTTGAAAAGGCAAATAGAGGCATAATAATAAATGCAGAAAGCCCATGTAGTTGATGCTCTAACTTTACCAATGGATTTTGTACTTTGTCATAGTTGTAAGCAATATCTTCAAGAGCATCTATTTGGTGATGATTGAGTATTGGTATGGTATCTATATGTTTTTCAAAAATATTAACAGACTCTCTGGTATTTTTTATAAACTCTTTTTCATCTACCTTTGAGCTTATTGGTATGGCAAAAGCTAAAAGAACACCGGCAATTGTTGCATGTACTCCAGCAGAGTGTATAAATATCCACAAAGCTATACCAAGCAGTAGATATGGTAAAAGCATAGTTACTCGTCTAATATTCAATAGCCATATCAAAAGATATGTCACAGCCACATATAAAAAATACTCTGTATGTATCTCATTTGTATATACAGTTGCTACAACAACTACAGCACCAAGATCATCAACTACTGCAAGAGCTACTAAAAAAAGTTTTAATGAAGGGTTTACTTTTTTACCTAAAAGCATCAATATTCCCAATGCAAAAGCTATATCTGTTGCCATTGGAATACCAAAGCCTTTTGGATTATCAGAGTTAAAAGCAATATAAATTAATGCAGGTATTATCATACCTCCAATAGCGGCAACAATAGGAAAACTTGCCTTTTTAATAGATGACAACTCCCCTATCAAAAGCTCTCTTTTTATCTCTAATCCAACCATTAAAAAGAAGAGAGCCATTAAACCATCATTGATCCAGTGCATTAGATCCATAGAGATAGTATGACTGCCTACCGTCACACCTAAAGGAGTATTCCATAATTTAAAATAACTCTCTCCAAAACTAGAGTTAGCAACTATTAACGCAGCTACTGTTGCTAAAAAGAGTAGAATACCACTGAATGACTCATCTTTGACAAATCTTTCTATCGCTTTAAAGTGTTTTACCATTTTCACCCTCATTTTAAAAAATATCCCAATTAATAGCGAGACTCTTGTGCTTGCACTCTCTGTGAGAAAGTCTCGACCCCTTATTCGGGGATGGGACTTCAGTCCCATAAATTATTTGGTTTTTCTTTTACTCAACCATTAAACTGGCTCAAAAATTCCTATTTCTCGATTTTTCTTTATTTTATCATATGGTAAAACTCTACCGTGCATAGCAATATAAACCCCAGGTTCTAAAAACTGCACAGATGAAATAGACATAACCAAATTTGCTGTAGCTTCAATAGGATCAATAGAGAATGGTACCATCGCACCGGTAAATACTACTCTTTTATCATTTGACTTTCCAAGCCATTCATCTAATGCTTTAGCACTTTTATCCATTGTATCAGTACCATGAACTATAACTATAGACTTTTCTGCAACTTTTGTAACTATTTCACAAAGCAGATCTCGATCAGCACTGTCCATCTCTAAACTATCTTTGTAGATAGTACCACTTATCTTTATTTCACATCCATGCCTCATTGAAGCAATTGCACTCTCTACTGCTAAATTATCTGTTGGAACAAAAAGTTTACCTTCAAGAGGATCATAACGCTTATTAAACGTTCCACCTGTATTGATTATTCTGATCACTTGATCAATCAATGTCATTCAAAAGAACTCCTATAATATCACTCATTGTAAGTATTCCATAAATTTCATTATTATCTATAACAAGAAGTCTCTTAATGCTATTTCTTACCATCATTCGTGCAGCATATTTCATATCTAGTTTTCTTGAGACAGATACAGATGGAGTAGATGCAATATCATATACATTTAACAAATCAATATCGCCATCTTCAGCAACAATGGACTGGAGTATATTTTTAAATGTAACAAGACCATATGCACCATTTTCAGAAGTCTTTTCGACAATAATCGCTTTCACCTTGTTTTTTTTCATAAGCATTAAAGCTTCACGTACTGGAGCCATAGGTGAAACTATTATCAATTTATCCTTAGGTGTCATTACCTCTTCTACTAACATTATAAACCTCCTCTAAAGTAAATTTCTAACTTCATCTTCAAACTTGTGAAGCTCTTCTATGTTTAGCCCTGCTACGTGTCCAACCGGAACAGTAAATGCCAAAGAGCTGTTTTTATCGCTTTGCATATCCATTCCATCTACCAAAGCTTTAAGTACACGCATTGAAATTCTTCTTGGCAATACAAAAAGAAGTAAAGATACATTCTCTTCAAGTGTAAGACCAAAAAATATTTTCTTCTCTTTCAATCCAAGATTACGCCCTCTGGTAATTGTAACTGCCCCTGCTCCTGCTTTTTTTGCCAACTCAATTGCTTCCTCTTCTCTCTCTTCTGGCACAATAGCCACCAATGCAACAAATTTCATACTCTTATGCCTCCTTTTTGGCTAAATATTGAGCGTAAATTCCGTATCCCATTACAGTAATCATAGGAAACAAAGATGCAAATGCAATTAGACCAAACCCATCTATAAGAGGATTTCTCCCCTCAATATTTTCTGCTAATCCCAATCCCAATGCTGCAACAAGTGGAACTGTTACGGTTGAAGTAGTTACTCCACCGCTATCATAAGCAATAGGAATAATATACCTTGGTGCAAAATATGTCATAGCAATAACTACAATATAACCTACAATTATATAGTAATGAATAGGATCTCCAACAACTATGCGAAAAGCACCCAAAGCAATTCCAATGGCTACACCAACTGCTACAGCTACTCTAAGAAATGTCTGGTTAATCCTTCCTTCACTAACCTCCTCAGCTTTTATGGCAATAGCCAACAATGCAGGTTCAGCCATTGTTGTTGAAAATCCAATAAGAAAACCAAAAAGATAGATTAGTAAATCATTCTTCATAGAAGTCAATTGAAATGCAATTGTCTCACCAATAGGGAAAAGCCCCATTTCTAACCCAAGAATAAATGCATAAAGACCTAAAATGACTAAAACTATACCTACAATAATTTTATGTAGATGAGCAACAGCTTTTTTAATAACAGCATACTGAAAGAAGAAAATAACAGCTAAAATTGGTAAAACATCTTTGATAACTGCTAAAAGATCCCAAAAAATATTTGATAGATTAAAACTGCTCTCCTCTTTTATAGCTTTAGATACAGCATCTTCAACAACAGCAATTGCAGCTTCAGCACTCTCTGGTACCAATGCATAGACAATAATTCCGTAAAGCTGCACAAAAATCATTGGAGTTAAAGAAGCAAAAGCTATAAGACCAAACCCATCTATTGCAGGATTTCGTCCTTTAATAGAGGTGGCCAAACCAATTCCCAATGCTGCTACAAGAGGTACTGTTACAGTTGAAGTTGTTACCCCACCACTATCATAAGCTAAACCAATGATCTCTTTTGGTGCAAAGAATGTAATACCAACTACAAGAATATAACCTGCTATAATATAATAATGAATAGGATGACCAGTTAGAATACGAAATACTCCAAGAGCAATTGCAAACCCAACTGAAAATGCAACAGTCATACGTAGAAAAAATGCATCAATCTTTCCTGCACTTATGGCAGCAGCTTTATCTGCTATGGCAATTAAAGCAGGTTCTGCTACAGTTGTGGAAAAGCCTATAGTAAATGCAAAAAGTAAAAGCCAAAAAACTGATCCCTTTTTTGCAAAATCGATAGCTAAATTTTCACCAATAGGAAATATTCCTAGTTCAAGTCCACGAATAAAAAGAGCAAGACCAACAGCTACAATAATAAGACCAATAATAATAGAAGATAAGTTTTCAGGCATTGTCTGTACAATTGCTGCCTGAAAAAAAGTAACAACAATTATGATGGGAACTAAATCTTTAAATGAATTTTTTAAATCAGTTAAAAATATTTTAGCCGATTCCATAAACATTACTATCCCCCACCATATTTTGGTAAATATTGTAACAATTTTAATTCAATTAATATGATATAAATTATGAATTAGAGTGATTAAGATATAAATTGTTTCAAAAAGTATCATTTACGGTTTTCTAGTGCAAAATATGTTTTATACTTCAATACCAATCTTATTTTTATGTTTAAATCCACTTAAGAGTTTTTCATAGAGAATTGTTTTTGTATCTCCTATACTATATTGAGCTATAGAAATTCTATTCTTTCCAATTATCTTTTGTACTCTTTTTGTATATTGCATAATATCATCTAAAGATGTATTTGGAAGTAAAACTGCATAATATTTAAAATCTATTTTTCCAAAATAATCGCTTTTTCTAATCATGTTATTTATATTTTTTGCACTAGACTTATCTGCCTGAAATCCAACCAATAAAAATTGCTGATTATATCGTTGAGCTCTACTTATCTCTTTTTCAACTAACTCTTCAAATATAATTTCATTATAAGCACCTGTATATGGCTCTTTTTTTAATAAATCTTTTATATCTTTTACAATTATGTTATATTCAGTTGCTTTATCTAATTTTAAATCATCTTTTTCAAAAAACAAATAGATTATCAATAAGATCGTATATATAAAAATAGATAATATTACAACACCAAGCACTATTGTTACTAACATTTCTTTATAAACAAACTTGTCATTTAAAGAGACAATCATAATAAGTGCCAAACCACCTTTCATGCCTCCTAATGTTAAAATATTTAACCATCTTAACGGATATTTTTTATAAATTATAAATAAAGACAAAACCAAATATCTTATTACTGTAGTTAAAATAAACACATATAAAATTTCGGCTTTGTACCGCCACAATGATTCAAGTTCAATTACAGTAGCAATTGATATAAAAATAACAGCATTTGCAAAAAATCCAATATACTGTGACTCTTTTATATATGCTCTAAAATTTAAATTTCCCTCTTGTGTAGTTAGGCTAAGTAGTAGTGCAACTGCATTTTTATTTTTATAATGCCCACCTTTGTTAAAAAGATATTTAAAAAATATAACTGCAATAACAACAGATAGAATACCAGATAATCTTAATTCATCTGATATTAAAAAACATACACTTGCCATTAAATATACAACGATAAATTTACAAAAATACTCTTGAGAAATATTAAATAGATAATATCCAATCAAACCTGCTGTTACTCCTATTGCAATAGAAAATACAATTATTTTTAAAGTCAAAGTAGCTAAAAAAGCAGCTGTTAGGTCATCACCTTGCGACAATGGAATAGCTATAAAAAAAAATATTACCATTGCCGTAATGTCATTAAATAAAGACTCTCCTTCTGCATATAACTTTAACTTATGCGGTATTTTAAATTTTGAAAAAATAGCACTTACAGAAACAACATCCGTAGCCATAAGGGGTGTAAAAAGTAAAAGAAGATGAAAAAATTCAAGATTTTTAAAAAAATTGATCTTATATGTAAAAACTACAGCTATAGCAATTGAAACTATTACCGCTACAACAGCAAGATAAAATATTCCAGATGTATTCTCTTTTAACTCATCAGTAGAAAGACCAAGTACATCAGGAATTAAAATTATTGGTAACATTAAGTACATTATTTCATAAAAACTATCTTTTAAAAAAGATAAGTCTAAAAAATAATTTGCCATAAAAGCAAAAATTATAATTACTAAAATAAAAGGTATATTAATTTTAGATTCAACCAACTTTGATAATAAAATTAAAAATAGTAAAATAGTAAAAATTTCTAACAACCTATAAACCTTACTTATTTCTACTTGAACTTTTTTAGATGCCAAACAAGGCTAAAATTCCAATCCCCTTGTTTAGAGAAATTAATTAATTAATTAACTACAACTCTATTTCTTCCAGAATTTTTAGCCTCATATAGCCTTTTATCTACACAATCAATAAGCCTCTCTATATCTTCATCTTTATACTGATAAACACCTATACTAACTGTTATTTTAATATTATGCTCATCACAAAAAGAGTGTTTTTCTATAATTTCTCTTATTTTTTCCATCTTTAAATATATGCCTTGAATATTGGTAAAAGGCATTATTATAAGTATCTCTTCTCCTCCATACCTAATTGCTATATCAGTTTCTCTTATATTATTTTGAATTAGCATAGAAACTTCTTTTAAAACACAATCTCCATAAACATGTCCATAAGTATCATTTATTTTTTTAAAAAAATCTATATCTATCATAGCAATGGAAAGTGGAAAGTCATTTTGAATTGATTCTTGAATTTTATTGCTCAATATATCATTCATATAATTTCTA
This sequence comes from Hydrogenimonas thermophila, assembly GCF_900115615.1. Classification (NCBI taxonomy): domain Bacteria; kingdom Pseudomonadati; phylum Campylobacterota; class Epsilonproteobacteria; order Campylobacterales; family Hydrogenimonadaceae; genus Hydrogenimonas; species Hydrogenimonas thermophila. The sequence goes on from NZ_FOXB01000015.1 coordinate 24,878, forward strand.
TTATAAAGATTTGTTAAAGGATCTTTTATGCTTTTATCTTTTAATTTTTTCAAATTAATATCTTTTTCAAAACTTAATGAAAAAGGAACTATTATTTTGTTTAAAAATATATTTAATAATTTTAACTCTTTTTCTCCTATTTCATCAAAATAAAAATTTAATTTCCCTATTGAGCAACCATCTTTTTCCAAAACTTTAATCAATAATGGTTCTTTTTTGCAATTAGTTTGCTTTTCAGGTCTATATAAAACTTGGTTACTATCTACAACATAGTATTCATACTCTTGAATATCATCAACTTTATAAACAGAAATTTTATTTAAAGATTTAATATCATTTTTAATATAGTCAAATAAATTTCTTAAAATCATGTCAAAAGAAGATAAAGAGATAAGATCTTCAAAAAATTTCTTTAACAGTTCATCTGTTTTATTTAGTAGATATATATCGCTCTCATGTTCATCTAACATATATAAACCACAATTTAATTTTCTCATTTTATCAACAATAGGTTTTATTAACTCTTTTTTTATAATCGAGCCATGTTGTGGTGCAATCATTTCAGGATTTTTATTTTCAATTTGCAATAGAGCATGATTTAAAATTGCTTTTGAAGGCATATAGTGTATATGAAAAAGTTTCAAACTTTCAAAATATCCTATATCTTTTGCATACAAAGCAAATTCGTCTGTTAATCCGCCAAAGATATCACTAGAAAACATTGTCTTTGTCTCTTTGTCAAAAGTACAAAAAGCTCCTGCAAAATGTGCATAAGGAGTAAATACAAACTCTAACTCTCTACCTCCATCCAAAGTCAATTTCCAGTCATTTTCATCAACTAGCCAAAACGGAGTTTTCCATTGATAGTGTTTTAAAAGTGTTTGTGTTCTCCAATGAGTTACAAAAACTTTATCATTTCTAGACATTATAGTCTCCAATGTCGAAACACACCCTACAATATCTGGGTCTTGATGATGCAAAATAATATATTTAATATCATCTAGTTGCATTATAGAAGTTATTTTTTGCATTGTTACTGGAAATGTAATCATACTGCCTGGGTCTATAAGAACTGATTCTTTACCATTCTTTATAAGATAAACATGGCACTGAAAAGGGTCATTGGGTATAACATAACCTACCCAAAATATATCTTTTGCAATCTCAATAGGTTGTGAAAAATCCATACTTACTCCTTATTCACATCAAAACTATATAATAAAATCATGAAAGTCTAATATTTCAGGTTCAGGCTTACCAAAGTAATAGCCCTGAGCATAATCTACACCTAATAACAATATAGTATCTAAAACTTCTTTACTATGTACATATTCTGCTATAGTTTTAATTCCACTTAAATTTGCATAATAAACAATTGTTTTGACAATATTTTGAGATTCAATATTTACATCAATGTCTTTAATAAAACTACCATCTATTTTTACAAAATCAACATCTAATTTTAAAAGACTTGTAAAATTTGAATTTTCTGTTCCAAAATCATCAATTGCAAGTCTAAATCCTGCTTTTTTAAAATCTTTTAATTGTTGCACAATATCATAACTATAATTATTATTAATATTTTCTAAGATTTCTAAAATTACATAAGAACTTTTAACACTATATAATTCACACATTTTATTCAAAAAATCTAATAAATACTCTTCTTTTAAATCATCTTCAGTAATATTTATAGAAAATTGTAAGTCTGTATTTGCCATAATAGCAAAAGACTTCTCTATTATTTGCTTTGTTATTTCAGGCAAAATACCTGCCTTTTTAGCTGGTTCAATAAATAAATAAGGTGAATCTACACTCTCATTTTCAACTATACGTGCTAAACATTCATACTTTTCAATTTTATTGCTTTTAAGATTAATTATTGGTTGAAAAAAAGGTTGATATAAATTAGAATCTAATGCTATTTTTGCCTTTTGAGTCCACTCTATAACTTTTTTACGTTTCAATTCCAAAATAAATTCAGGTTTAAATATCTCAATAGAATTTTTATGTGTCTCTCTTGCTTTTTTTATTGCCAAATGAGCATTTCCAAAAGGAGGTTTTTTCAAGGTTTTATCTATAGGAATAATTCCAATAGTAACAGTTATACAAAGGGATAAACCATTAACAAGAAAATAGTTATTGTAAATTGAGTTATGAATATTTTCCGCAATACTTTTAGCTTCACTTAGTGTAAACTCCTTTATTAAAATAGCAAACTCATCACCATTAATTCTATACAATTTATTAGAATCCAATAATTTACGTAAAAAAGAGGCAAACTCAATTAATAATAAATCACCAACTTCAAATCCATAATATAAATTTATTTGGTCAAAATTATCAATATTTAAAAAAATCATTACATCTGGTGAAAACTCTTTAAAATCTATATTTAACTGCTCTTTATTAGGTAATCTGGTTAAATGATCTGTTCTTAATTGATTTATTAATGATTCAGTTTGTTGCTTTATCTGATCGACTTGTTTTGCAACTAACTCTTCCAAATTTAAACGATACTTAGTATTTTCTTTCTCCATAATTACCAATTTTGCAATTTTATATAAAGTATTAATAATCTGGTCAGATTTAATTGGTTTTAAAATATATCCATCTATTCCCATAAATACAGTTTCTAAAATTATTTGACTATCTCCATGCGCACTTTGAGCAACTATCTTTTGTTCAGGTTTAATCTTTCTAATCTCTTCTATCATTTTAAGCCCATCCATAATAGGCATTCTTAAATCAGTTAGAACTATATCAGGGTACTCTTTTTCAAAGATGTTTAGTCCTTCTTGTCCATTTTCAGCAATATAAACATTTTTAAATAATGTTTTTAATAACCCATAAATACTTTCTCTTGCAGCTTCCTCATCATCAACAAATAAGATTGATAAATTTTCAGTATAACTTTTCAATTTCTTTGTTATATTTTTATCTAGCATTTTTTATAACCTCAATAATAGCGTCAATATCAAGACTTTTAGTTACTCCCCCAAGCTTTACAGCTTCTTTTGGCATACCATAAACTACACAACTTTTTTCATCTTCAGCATATGTTTTTGCTCCATTATCAAACATTTCTTTTAAACCATGGGCACCATCATCACCCATTCCAGTTAAAATTATTCCAATAGCATTTTCTCCTACCTCATTTGCTATTGATCGAAACATTACATCTACACTTGGTCGATGTCTGCAAACTCTTGGACCATCTTTAAGTATTATTAAGTAACCTTTAATATCACGTTTTATAAGTAAATGTTTGTCACCTGGAGCAATATATATATGAGAATGCTCAACTTTTTCACCATTTTCAGCTTCTTTAACTTCTACGTTACTAATTGAATTTAAACGTTTTGCTAAAGAAGCTGTAAATTTTGGTGGCATATGTTGAGTTATCACTATTGGAGCACATTTTGACGGCAAAGCTTTAACTATTTTTTCGAGTACTTGTACTCCACCAGTTGATGAACCTATAGCAATAATACTTTTAAAGTCTTTTGTAGATTTAGTAATATTGTTAATTTTTTGTAAAGATGTCTTTGTTTTAATAATTGAATTATCAGATGTACTATTTCTTCTATTTAATTTTGCTTTTGATGCAGTTATTATTGTAGATATTAATGATTCTTTTGTATTTTCTAGAAAACTTTTTATGCCTAATTTTGGTTTAGCTATAATTTCTACTGCTCCCGCTTGTAAAGCTTCAATAGCTTTATAATTACCATCTTCAACCAATGAAGAACACATTATAACTGGAATAGGATGCTCTTTCATTATTTTTTTTAAAAAAGTTATCCCATCCATTCGAGGCATTTCAATATCTAAAATCATTACATCTGGGTAACCCACCAATTTAAATTTATTCATAGCAAAAATTGGATCTGATGCTACTCCTAAGACTTCAATATCAGTTTCATTTTCTACTAGTTTTATTAATGTTTGTCTCATAACAGCTGAATCATCAACAATAAAAAGTTTAATAGGAGGCATCTATACTACTCTCTAAATTATATAAAACTTTATAGTTCATATGGAATTCTTATAGTTAATCCATTTTTTTTCCATCTTAACTCCATTGAATTATTTACATTTGAAAAAAAATGTTTAGAAGATTGAACAAATATATCATTCATTATACTTATATAAATTGCACTTTCTGACTCTTCTAACATTATTTCAAATGCTTCTGTTTTATCTTTTATAGACTGATATGTTTTAATTAAATTAATAATTACTTCTTTAGCTAAAATATTTACTCCATTTATAAACTTTTTTTTATTTGTAATATATTCACCCAATGTATATAAATCCTCTTCTTGATAAATAGTAAAAATGACATAAAAGTTCTTTATTTTGTCATCATTATATGGGTTTAACGTATCCCTTTTTATTATTGGTGTTTTAATCATATCGCTATTTACAAGTCTTATTATAAGAGATAGTCTTGCAACAATGTCTACCGTACTAAAAGGCTTGGAAATATAAAAATCAATACCACTTTCATATATTTTCCCAATAAGTTCATCACCACTTAACCCTGTAATTGCAGCAATAAAAATATTTTTTTTATTTACATCTTTTCTTAATTTCTTAGTTAACTCAAAACCATCCATATTTGGCATCATCATGTCAGTTAACAAAATATCTACTTGTTGTTCTTGAATAATTTTATAAGCTATTTCCCCATCTTCTGCTTCAAATATATCTATATTTGAATCTATTTTATGCTTTATAATTTTAGTTAAAGTTTTTCTTACAGCATTATCATCTTCTGCTACAACAATGGTCATATTATCTCCTGCTATTTTTTATAAATTGTAGGTGCAATTTGAACTAAATCATCAGTAATGTTAAATAAAGACTCAGAATGTCCAACAAAAAAATATCCACCAGGTTTAAGTCTCTCTAAAACATTCTCAACAACTTTCTTTTTGGTAGGAATATCAAAATAAATCAAAACATTTCGTAAAAATATTAAATCAAAATCGCCAATATTTGGAGAAATAGAATTAATTAGATTTATCTTTTGAAATAAAATATTTTGTTTTAACTTATTAACTATAGTAAACTGACCATTCATATTACCAATACCTTTTAAACAATATTTTTTTAAATAATTTTCTGGTATTCTTTCAGCATATTTAATATTGTAAACACCTTTACGTGCCTGATTTAATACTTCATTATTTATATCTGTTGCTAAAATTTCATATTTCTTAATACTTGAAGGAAGAAACTCCTCAGCTAACATAGCAATTGTATATGCTTCTAATCCTATAGAAGCAGCAGCGCTCCAAATACGTATAGATGTTCTTACATTAGGAAATATATTTTTTTTTAAAAAATCAAAATGTCTGTTTTCTCTAAAAAAACTTGTTTCATTAGTTGTAATTCTATTAATCATTAATTGTAATTCTTGTTCATCTGAAATTACTAATCTATAATAGTCGCTAAAATTTTCAAGCTTACACTCTTTAAGTCTTTTTTGCAATCTTGCTTCTAATAAAAAAATTTTTTCTTTTTTTATCTCTATTCCAGAATTGTCAAAGATTAATTTCTTAAATTTCTCAAACTCTACAAAGTTTATATGTATCATTTTGCCACTTTAATCTCTTGCATATTTCAAAATGACTTTTTTAATTGCCTCTAAATCTAATTTTTCAAGAACTTCTTTAGCTCCAAGTTTTTCACACGATTGAATAATTGCCTTATTGGCCATATTCGTATTTACAACAATAGGAATATTTTGTAATTTTTCATCAGATTTACATTTTCTTATAAGCTCCATGCCCCCCATTACTGGCATTTCTATATCTGTTAAAATTAATCCTATTTTATCAATATCACAATGTTGGAGTGCCTCAAAAAGTAATTTTCCATTTGCATATGCCTCATATTCTATTTGCATATTATTTAAGAGTTTTTCAATCATTTTCTGAATAAGATTTGAATCTTCAGCAATTAAAACTTTCTTTTCTATATTCTGTAAAACTAAACTTTTAGCTAAAATTTCATCTTGATCTTCAAATATTTTAGGTAAGATATCTCGTATAAAAAGATCACTATTAAAAACTTTGCAAAGAACTTCTTTACCATTAATTTTTAAATCTGTAATATAAGAAACTTTTTCATCTTTTATAGAATCATCAAACATTTGAGATGGTTCGATATTAATTACACCATATACGCTTTTTATTACCATTGCAACTTTTGCACCGGCATAGTTGCAAACAATTGCAAGTTCATACTCATCTTTTGCTAACTTTTCCAATCCAAGCCAATTATCAAAATTGACAATATTCATCATTTCATCTCTAATTTTAGCAGTACCTTCTATTAGTCCATCTGGATCAGAAGTATCTACCTTAAATAAATCTTTATACACTACTAATTCTTCAACTTTAGCCACGTTTATTGCATAGTACTCATCTTTTCCATTCTGAAAAATAACATATTGACTTGTAATATCAGCATTGCTGGTAACTAACCTAATTAACTCATCATCTACCTCATATTTATTTAAAGTCTTATCATCATGTTTACTAATATTACTTCTATCTATCATAATATTTTTCCTGTATCAATTTTGGAAAGTACTTCTATATCTAATATAGCATTATGGTCTAAAATTGGTACAAATTTATTTTCAATCTTAGCAATATTTTTTATAAAAATTTTTGGTATTTTAGTTCCAAAAACTGGTACATCTTCCAAATCTTTTGACTCTAATTCATAAACCTCATTAACCAAATCAACAACTATTCCCATCTCTTGTGGTCTATTTACATTATTTTTTATAATTATAATTGAAGACCATTTATTAATTTTAGAGTTTTCTCTAATTCCAATCCTTATTGAAAGATCAATAACAGGAATAACGTTACCTCTTATATTAGTTACACCCAATACTGAAGAAGTCATCAATGGAACTTTTGTTACTCTTGTGTAACTAATTATCTCTTTTATCTCTTCTGCATCTATTGCAAAAACATCCTTACCAATATAAAAAATAAGGTATTGATTTTTATCACTATTTTCCATTATATAGCCCTTAAAAGCTAACAAAGTTTTGACTATTTTCTCTATTGTCAAAAGTTTTCTTTACAGAATCCTCTTTCTCTTCACTATTATCTGTAACTAAACTCTCTTTTTTTTCATCATCATCTTTTTTATCACTCTTAAAAAAGCTTACCATTTCTTTAAGTTTCTCTACTTGTGAATTTGTCTCTTCACTTGAACTTGCTAACTCTTCACTTGCTGCTGCATTCTGTTGGGCTGTCTGATCCAACTCTGTTATCGCTGTTGCTATCTGGCTTATTCCTAACTCCTGTTCTGAACTCGCACTTGATATCTCCTCGATCAAGTCTGATATCTTCTTTATATTTGGTACTATCTCATTAATCAACTCACCAGCTCTTTGACTAACCTCTACACTATCTGATGTTATCTGACTTATCTCCTGTGCAGCTGTCTGACTTCTCTCTGCCAGTTTTCTTACTTCACTTGCTACTACTGCAAAACCCTTGCCATGCTCTCCTGCACGTGCCGCCTCTATTGCAGCATTCAGTGCCAACAAATTAGTCTGATATGCTATATCCTCTATTATGCTTATCCTTGATGCCACATTCTTCATTGCCTCTGCTGTCTCATTTACAGACTTCCCACCATCTTCTGCCATTGTTACTGTATTTAGTGTTATCTCATTTGTCTTCTTTGCATTATCTGCATTCTGACTTATCGATCCACTCATCTCTTCTATTGCAGCACTCATCTCTTCCAAGCTACTCGCCTGTTCTGTCGCACCCGCTGATAGACTATGTGCTGCTGATTTAACCTCACTACTAGCCACCGCTATTCGTTCTGTTGAACTCTTCACATTAGATATTAACTTCTCCATCGTCTCTAAAATATTATTCACAACCTCTGGTATTACTTGAAACTCTCTATCTATCCCCTTTACTTCTACTCTAGATCTTATATCTCCATCTTTAATTCTTCTATTTACTTCCTCAATCTTTTTAACTAAATTAGTTATCTTATTGATTATATTATGCTTAATAACAAAAGACATAATAAATAGTAGTATAACAGCAACAATAATAGAAATTATTATAATATTTATAATCGCTTCTTTAACAGTTTTTAAACTCTGTTCTTGCATAACTTGAACTTGATGTTCAATATCATCAATATATGTACCTGTACCAATTACCCAATTCCAAGGTTTAAACAATCTTACATTAGACATTTTACGAGCAGTTTTTTCTGTTGCAGGATTATAAAAAGAGTATTCAAAAATAGCCTCATCTTTTGAAGAGCTTTTCAAAGCATTCACTCCCAATGCTACAAACGGTACTTTTGGATTATCTTTAAAGTTTTTACCAGTTAACTCTTTCTTTATTGGGTGCATTACCATATTGTAATCCATATCATTTATCCAGAAGTACCCATTTTTACCATATCTGATCTCTGAGATAGCTTTTAAAGCCTCTTTTTGCATCTTCTGAGTTATATCATCAATATATGCCCCTGTACCGATGATCCATCCAAACGGTTTAAATACCCGCACAATTGAAGATTTATAGACATATTTTTTTGATTTTGGCGAATAGAAACTATAGGATATATACCCCACATTTTTCCCACTCTTCTTCAATTCATCAACGCCAAGTGCTACAAATGGCACTTTAGGATTATTTTTAAAATATTTACCGGTCAACTTTTTTTTGATTGGATGCATAACCATTTTATAGTTAAAATCATTTATCCAAAAATATCCAGCTTCACCATATCTTGTAGCATTAACAGTAGCTATTATTAATTTTTTCAACTCTTTCTTAGATAGCTTATCCTTATACATTTCATATTGTTTCTCAATAATACTAAATAAAAAATCAGATTGTTCAGTAATATACTCTTTAACTTCATTTTCTAATTTATCTTTACTTGTTCTCTCATAATATGATTTTACAATATTCATAGCTATACTTGTATAGTTACTAAGCTCTTCTTTTCTAGCAGTATATGTATCTTCTCTATATATTTTGATATTTTCTTTTGACATATTATTTATTGAAATTAAACTTATAATTATTAAAACCAAAGATGTAAAAAAAACTGCGGCTAATAATATTAACTGTAACTTTAATTTTATAGACATTTTTTTCATAATCTTCCTCCTAAAAGCTAACAAAGTTTTGACTATTTTCTCTATTGTCAAAAGTTTTCTTTACAGAATCCTCTTTCTCTTCACTATTATCTGTAACTAAACTCTCTTTTTTTTCATCATCATCTTTTTTATCACTCTTAAAAAAGCTTACCATTTCTTTAAGTTTCTCTACTTGTGAATTTGTCTCTTCACTTGAACTTGCTAACTCTTCACTTGCTGCTGCATTCTGTTGGGCTGTCTGATCCAACTCTGTTATCGCTGTTGCTATCTGGCTTATTCCTAACTCTTGTTCTGAACTAGCACTTGATATCTCTTCAATTAAATCTGATATCTTCTTTATATTTGGTACTATCTCATTAATCAACTCACCGGCTCTTTGACTAACCTCTACACTATCTGATGTTATCTGACTTATCTCCTGTGCAGCTGTTTGACTTCTCTCTGCCAGTTTTCTTACTTCACTTGCTACTACTGCAAAACCCTTGCCATGCTCTCCTGCACGTGCCGCCTCTATTGCAGCATTTAGTGCCAATAAATTTGTCTGATAGGCTATATCCTCTATTATGCTTATCCTTGATGCCACATTCCTCATTGCCTCTGCTGTCTCATTTACAGACTTTCCACCATCTTCAGCCATTGTTACTGTATTTAGTGTTATCTCATTTGTCCTCTTTGCATTATCTGCATTCTGACTTATCGATCCACTCATCTCTTCTATTGCAGCACTCATCTCTTCCAAGCTACTCGCCTGTTCTGTCGCACCCGCTGATAGACTATGTGCTGCTGATTTAACCTCACTACTAGCCACCGCTATTCGTTCTGTTGAACTCTTCACATTAGATATTAACTTCTCCATCGTCTCTAAAATATTATTCACAACCTCTGGTATTACTTGAAACTCTCTATCTATCCCCTTTACTTCTACTCTAGATCTTATATCTCCATCTTTAATTCTTCTATTTACTTCTTCTATCTTTTTAACTAAATTAGTTATATTAGAGATAAATTTATGAAAAATTAATGTCATCAATATAGTTATAACAATACTGAGAACTGCAAATATTCCAATTTGCTTAAACAGAGATTCCTTACTGTGGTCTGCTACACTATTAATATAATTAAGTTTTTTTCCAATAAATGCATAGCCAACTTTTTCTCCATTAAAATCTTCTAATGGCAAAGAGATATAAAAGTAATCTTTTGTAATATTATATTTGTTACTTTGAGATATAAATTTTTCGTTTTTTAATTGAGTATAAAAAGTTGAATCATATAAGTTATCATCTACAGCTATAACAAATTTATCCATTAATTCTTTATTATTTTCTAACTTTGAGGCAATATTTAAGAACTTTTTATCAACAGTAATTATGACTGCTGTTTTTATTTTTTTTAAATCTTTAATAATAGAATTTAATTCTAGTATAAACTCAATACTTCCATAATATTTATTATCATTTATAATTGGAGCAACTCCTCTGATTGATAACCCAACTTTTCCTACCTCAATGCAAGAAATTGCCTTTTTATGATTTTTAACAGCTACAATAGAGTTACGAAATGAACTTAAATCATCACCACTCTTTTTACTCCAAGATCTTAAAAATGAATGTATATCTTTTGTATGTATATGAATCTTTACATTTTTATACTTTGTTGATTTTTTATATCTATTAATCAAACTTTTTAAAGTTTTATATGCCTCTACTTTATTATTATTTTTTAAGGCATTAATAATTTTACTATTTTCTGACAGTGTTATTGCATTTGTTATTGCAATCTTTTTTTCTTCATTTATCTTTTGTTTAAATATATTTATTAAATCATTTGAAACTTGATTATATAACTGATTTTCAATATTTTCTATTGATGAAAATAAACTAATTAATACAACTATAAAACTAATTGTTATTAAGAATACTAGTTGAATAAGAATACGTTTTGAGATAGACATTTTGTTATAATTTAACATTAGAAATCCTTTTTTTTTATCTAATTTTGAATAATTTTCTTACACTGCTCTAAAAGTTCTATATCCATAAAATGAATATCATTTACATCTTTATTTTTAAATATAGATTTTAACCATTTTTCAAACAAAATAATAAAATCATTTATATTTCTTATTATGTTTTTTTGTTTCTCTCTTTCCATTGCATCAAAATCTTTTAAATAACTATATACATCTTTTACTGCTTCTGCAAGGTGACCAAATTCTGCAAGATGATTTAGTAAATGAAAGCAATTTTCAAAAAACTCAGAACTTTCATAAATCAGATCTGCACTCACTTCATTTTTATCATTCAAAAGATACAGGTAAGCTTCTTTTGCTTCATTTACATCATCAATATAGTAATCAATATCTTCAGATACAATTGTCATAAAATCAATTGCTTTAACTTGTTCATAAATCGTTTTGATTGTCTCTTTATTATCTTCTTCTCTAATTAAATTTAAACGAATCGTAAAACAATCATCTTTAAATTTAATATCTTTATATTCTGATGATTTAATGATTTTTTCTGCTGCTTCTGTACAAAATTTATCTTTCACAGTCAAATAAGCAAAATTCTTTGAATACTCTAATAGAATTTTAAACTTTGGAGATTTATTTTCGCGAGATAGAAATCTATATATTTTTACAAATTCAACAATAATATCTTTTAAAGAGTCTGATGCAGATACAAGATCTTCTTGAGAAAAATGTTTCCATAATAAAAATAGGTCTGCTTCCTTCTGCATATTAAAAATTGTAATACAATTCTGTAAATAGTAGTCATTAAAAAGGTTTTCAACATCTTTTTGAGGTAGGATTGTTTGATATTTGTCTTTTTTAATAAACTGAATTATAAACTTTAATCTAGCAACAATATCGTCTATATGAAAAGGTTTTGCTATGTAAAAATCTGCACCACTAGCATAAATCTTTTCTATCTGTTCTTCTCCTCCTAATCCCGTAATAGCTGCTATAAATATATTTTTTGTTTTATTAGAATTTTTTACTCTACTAATTAGTTCAAATCCATTCATATTTGGCATCATTATATCAGTTAATAAAATATCAACACGTTCATGTTGTATTAAATCTAAAGCTTTTTTCCCATCTTCTGCTTCTATAATTTTAATATCTGCCCCTATTTTGTTTTCAATGATACTTTTTAAAGTATCCCTAAGTTTTATTTCATCATCTACAATCATTATATTCATTTTCTCTCCTCAAATAACTTTATTAAATTTTGCTTCAAAGATTATCACTTATTATCTATCAAGTATTATATTCTCTGAAAGTACTTTAAAACTTACTATCAAATACTTTATTTAAAATTTAGCCATTTTAACTCAATAATTAATCAATATTTATTGAGTTAAATACTAAACATACGTTTATTAATGCAATGACCCTCTAAAGAATTTTTTACAACATTAATAAATACAAGCTCTACTCAGACTGAGAATAACTATAAAATTTTTCATTAATAGTTACAAATTTAACTCAAATAGAAAAATCATTCATCAATACACAACATTTAACGGATTCTCGTAATAATATAGTTTTCTACATAAAATATAAATTAAATGTGAAATATTCTTAAAAAAGTAGCTTGTCAAAATATAAAATATACTAAAAAGAGAAAGATATAATATGGAAGTTTTTGAAAAAATAAATCATTATTTAAGAGAGAAAAAAATTTCTAAAAAAGAGTTTGCAGCTAGATTACAAGCATTAGAACCAAAATTGAAAAGCACAGGTGAAATACCATCTGAAAAAACGATTTATGCATACTTAAACGGAAGAATCAGTATAAAAGCAGAACTAATACCATACATTGCACAAGTATTGGATATACCAGAACAATTACTTTTTGCTGACTGTAAAATAAGTAGAAAAAAATTTTTGTTACATATTTTAAAAAGCATAACACCAGAAGAGAAAAATTTAATTAAATCTAAACTTTGCAATAATCAAATAAATAAAAAAGAGATAAATAAATTTGACAAAATAGAAGAACTACTCCAATATGCCCCTGATATTTTTATAAAAAAACTTGAAAATATACTCAAAGAATATAAAGCATTAACATTAAAGTTTAAAAGCTAATGTTTTCTTGTTTTTTGCAAATTTTACTTCTAAAAATTTCTACCTTCCCGTCTATACACTGCAAATAAATTAATTGTTCACACTTAATGCAACTAAAAACAATATCAACAATTAAAAGTAATTAATTCTTTATATCTATTTAATGTAGAAAATTATATTATATGTAGAAGATATGAAAGATAAATTACTATTAAATCAAAATAATTTTCAAATCATTCTATGAATTATAGAACTACTGTAAAAATGGAGGAACTAAACAAATGAAAGTTTTTACAGATGAAGGTCAATGTTTTATTGATTTAGAACATTCATTAACAATTAAAGATGTCAGTACTTTACATATTAAACTGAGTGCTACAAATATAAAAGAAATAAATGAATTTTTTATTCATGGCATGGATTTAAAAGAGTTTGATACAGCTGGTCTTCAAATTTTGATAGCTATAAAAAAGTATGCAGATAAAAATAATAAAGAATTTCAAATGTCAGTTGGAAAAAAAGAAAGAGAATTGATCAAATTTTATGAAATGGATGAGTATTTTAAAGGGGCAATTGTATGAACGCTGAATTTATAAGTATGTTAGATGAATATAAAGCAGAGAATGATGAACTTCTTCAAAATATGGAAGATGCGCTTATGCAGATTCAAGAAGAAGGCATGAATGATGAAAATATAAATGCTGTTTTTAGAGCTGCTCATACAATTAAAGGCAGTTCGGGAATGTTTGGTATTGATTATATCGTCAAATTCACACATGTTGCTGAAAATTTATTAGACAAAATTCGCAATAATAAAATTCAAATTAATGATGAAATTATTGATACACTGTTATCTTGTAAAGATCACATACAAACTTTAGTTGATTTTGTAGTCGATAATCCAGATAATGAACCGTCTGATGATATTACACAAAAAAGTAACAATCTCATAGAGATACTTACCAAATACCTCGATAATAAAAATGAAAAAGAAAAAAATACAGCACAAAATGAAAATATTACCAATAATAATACAGTAGATAAATCTAAAGATAAAACTATTTATAAAATTAAAATAGATTTTAAAGAAGAGACTTTCAATCATGGATTCGATCTATATTCATTTATAAATTATTTAAATAATTTAGGAGAAATAGCTTCTTTTAAAACAATAACTACAAAAGTTCCAACAATAGATTCCATTAACCCAACAAAATGTTATTTAAGTTTTGAAATTGAATTTGCAAGTACAGAATCAGAATCAAAAATAAAAGATGTATTTGAACTTGCAAAAGATGATTGTCAAATAGAAATTATAAACCCAAACAAAGTTACAGAAAAAAAAGATAAAAAAACAGATGAAATACAAAAAAAGATTTCTAGCAAAAAAATAGCTGTTAATAAAAGTTCCAATTCTATAAGAGTAGATGCTGAAAAAGTTGATAGTTTAATAAACCTAATCGGTGAGATGGTAATATCTAATGCAGTTGTAATGCAAAAAGCAAAAAATAATGGCAATTCCGATCTCATTGAATCAATTTCTAATGTCTCAAGAATGCTTGAAGAGTTACGCGAAAATGCAATGCAAATAAGAATGATACCAATAGGCGATACATTTAAAAAGTATAAACGAATAGTACATGATTTAGCAAACAAATTAGGCAAACAGATAGAACTTAGTATGAGTGGGTATGAAACTGAACTTGACAAAACAGTTATAGAAAAAATTTCCGATCCACTTGTTCATCTAATCCGAAATTCTGTAGACCATGGCATAGAAACACCAGATGAAAGAGTAAAGAACGGTAAAAATCCCAAAGGGACAATTGAGCTAAACGCATATCATGATGCAGGTTCCATTGTCATAGAAATAAAAGATGATGGAAAAGGACTAGATGCAGAAGTTATTTTACAAAAAGGTATAGAAAAGGGGTTAGTAGAGAACCCAGAGTTAATGACTCAAAAAGAGATATTTGAACTAATTTTACAACCTGGTTTTTCAACTGCTAAAAAAGTAAGCGACATCTCAGGTCGAGGTGTTGGGATGGATGTTGTAAAAAGAAATATTACAGATCTTAGAGGAGAGATTGAAATATTTAGTGAAAAAGGACATGGTACAAGAATTTTAATACGACTCCCTTTGACATTGGCAATCATAGATGGATTTTTAACCAAGGTAAGTAATACCTATTTTGTAATACCTTTAGACATGGTAATAGAGTGCATAGAACTTACAAAAGCAATTAAAGAAGAGATGCGAGGAAACAACTACATAAATTTAAGAGGAAAAGTTTTACCTGTATTGGATCTTAATCAATATTTTAAAATTGATAAAAAGAATCCAACTTCAAAAGATAATGTTGTAGTAGTCAATTATGCTGGAAAATATATGGGGATATTAGTACAGGAACTTCTAGGAGAACTTCAAACAGTTATAAAACCTCTGGGGCAAGTATTTAAAAACTTAAATAGTTTAAGCGGATCAACAATACTAGGAAATGGTGAAGTAGCTCTAATATTAGATATTCCATCTCTTTTGAAAGATATGGAAAAAAGACCACTTAATAACTGTGCCGCATAAAAAGGAGTAGTCATGAATATGCAGGAACTTAAAAAAGAACTTAAAGATTTAACACTTCTATATGTAGAAGATGATGCAAATACAAGAATAAGAATTGAAAAACTTTTTAGTCATATTTTTAAAAGTGTAACAACAGCAGAAAATGGAGTAGATGCACTTAAACTTTATGAAGAAAAAGAGTATGACTTAGTTATTACAGATATTACAATGCCAAAAATGAATGGCATAGAATTGATAGAAAATATAAGAAACACTAATAAAAATCAAACAATTATAATTTTAACTGCACATAACACAAATGAAAATTTATTAGATGCAATAGACTTACAAGTTGATGGTTTCTTATTAAAACCACTTGATAAAGATAAAATGTCTGAATTACTATACAAAATAGGTAAACATATTAAAAATGAAAAAGAAAATATAAGCTATAAGAAAAATTTAGAGTCATTAGTACAAGAACAACAAAACAAGATTTGTGAATTGATAGCTAAAGACCATCTTACCGGTGAATATAATTATTCAAAGCTCAAATCATTAATAATACATAATAAAAGTTCTACTGTTTGTCTTTTAGTAATAAATCATCTTTCTGAACTTCTTGATTTTTTTGGAACAGAAATATATGAACCTATTATAAAAAAATGTTCTGACTATCTTAAATCAATAATTATTGAAAAAATGAAATATTTTCATTTACGAAGTAATGAATTTGCAATTTTTATTGATAATACGAATAATTCAGAAGATTTAATGAAAAAGTTTTGTAAAAAAATAGAAGATTTTTATATTAACATTAATGGTGCTAAAATAAAAATAGTCTTTTCTACTGCTGTATTAAAAGGAGACAGCACTACTCTTTTAAAATCAATAGATGATACTCTTTTAAAAATATCACAATCTGGTAATATTCACAATATTACTAATCTAAACAATGACATAATAAAACAAAGATGGGAATCATTATGCATTGCAACAAATGTTGCGGATAAGTCATTGTCAATACCATATTATCAGCCTATTTTTTCACAAAATGAAGAACACTTAATGTTTGAAGTATTATGTAGAATAAATAATAATTTTTTTAAAAATGAAAACAAAAGAAAATGTTTCTTTGAATCCTGTAAAAAAGCTCAAATTTTTAGCAAAATTACCTTAAATGTTTTAAAAAGTTCAATAAAACAGATTGAAAAAGTAAATGCTCTATTTTTTATAAATTTGTGTAAAAATGAAATATTAGATAGTGAGTTCATAAATACAATAATTAATTCACCTATAAAAGTAAAAAACAATATTGTTATAGAAGTAAATCCATCATTATTAAATGAAAACAAAATAATTAATATAATATTAAAACTTAAAGATATTGGCATTAGGATATGTTTTGATAATGTAGGCTTAGAATCATTTCAAATTAAAAGAATATTGGATATCAATCTCATTCCTAGCTTTTTAAAACTCGATAAAAGTATTATTTCTTCTATTCCATTTAATGAAAGATATTTAAATACAGTTCAAGCATATACTATCTTTGCAAAAAATATGAATATAAAAACTATTGCAGTAGGTATTGAAAATCAAAAGTGCTATGAAGTAGCTAAAAAAATAGGCTTCGATTACTATCAAGGTTATTACCTTGCTGAACCTCAAGAGACAATTAAAATAGGAGAAATATAAATGAGAACTTATAATTTAGTATTTTCTACCTTTAGTGATCTTGAAAAAAGATTAAAAAAGATTAAAAATTACAGAAGTAAAAGTATATTAATACAAATCTTTTCTGGAAAAATAGATAAAAATTTTATAAAAGATTTAAGTTATTTTATAAAAGAGAGACTTAACAATTCTACTATCATAGGTGCAACAACTGATGGTGAAATTATAAATAAAAAAATAAAAGAAAACAGTGTTATCATCTCTATAACGTTATTTAAAGATAGTTCAATATCATCTGCATCAATTGAATATAATGGAAATTTTGTTGAAAATGGTATTGAATTAGTTAAAAAAATTGTAAACGAGACAACAAAAGTAGTTATACTTTTTTCTACTGGATTAAATGTTAATGCAGATGAACTTTTAAAGGGTGTTAATACTATAACTAAAAAATATAAAAATATTGTAATTGCTGGTGCATTAGCTGGAGATAACTCAAATTTTAAAGAAACTTTTGTCATGCATAATAATAAAATTCTTTCAAATGGTGTTGTAGCTGTTACAATCAATAATAAAGACCTATTTGCTACTCAATGTTACAATTTTTCTTGGAAGCAATTTGGACGCCATTTTCAAATAACAAAAGCAGAAAATAATCGGATTTATGAAATAGAAGGAGTAAAAGCTTATGATTTTTATAAAAAATATCTTGGAGAAGATGTAGCTAAAAAGCTTCCTCAGGTAGGAATACAATTTCCACTAATAATAAAAAGAGGAACTAAAAATGTAGCAAGAGCTTGTTTGGATGTATTTGATGATGGATCTATTGCATTTGGTGGGAATATATATACAGGAGAAAAGGCTATATTTGCAATAGGTGATATAGAATTGATTCTTGATGATTTAAAAAAAGATAAACTTAAAACAAGTTATGACATAGAATCTATTTTTATATATTCCTGTATGGCTAGAAAAAAATTATTTGGTTCGAGTATTGCAATTGAAATAACACCATTAACATATATCGCTCCTGTAGCAGGCTTTTTCTCTTATGGAGAGTTTTATATTGATGAAAACCATACACCAATAATGATGCAAGAAACTATGACTGTTTTAGGAATGTCCGAAGAAAAAAAGCCTATTAAAAAAAATACACAAAGAGTAAAAGTACATAAAAAAAATATTGATACACGTAGCGATTTAATACGTGCAATGGTTCATTTAAATAATATGGTGGCAAAAGACTGGGAAACATTGAATAAAAACCTTAAAGAAGAGGTAACAAAAAAAACTTTACAAAATAGACAAAAAGACTCTTTACTTATGCAACAGTCAAAATTAGCACAAATGGGCGAAATGATTGGAATGATCGCACACCAATGGAGACAACCTCTTAATGCAATAAGTGCAGAATCTATCAATCTATCTCTTCTTTCAGAATTAGATGAATTAAAAGATGAGGAAGTTCAAAAAAGTTGTACTTTCATACAACAACAGTGCCAAAAAATGTCTGAAACCATCAATACATTTATGGAGTTCATAAAACAAGAGAAACACAAAAAGCCTTTTATTGTTCAAAATGTAATAGAAGAAACAATTGCAATTGTCAAACCTCAATTTGCAAGTAGAAATATTACTTTAAACATTAGTGATTTATGCAGTGAGAAAATTGAAATAACAGGTTACCGAAATCTCATAGAACAAGTATTGTTAACACTACTATCTAATGCCAGAGATGCTTTTGAAGAACAACAAATAGAAAATTCTCAAATAAATATTATTACTTCAAGAAATAGTGATATTGTAGAAATATGTGTAGAAGATAATGCAGGCGGAGTAAAAGAGGAACACATAGAAAAACTGTTTAATCCATATTTTACAACAAAAGAACCTGGTAAAGGTACAGGTCTTGGACTATATATGGCTAAGCGCATAATTACTGAACAATTTAACGGTCACATCTATTATAACTCAATTAAAAATGGTAGTTGTTTTATCATAAATATAAATATAAATGACAATAAATAAAAGTTTAAATTAGAAAATAAGGTGTAATAAAAGTGAAAACAAAAGTTTATTTTAGTTCAAATCCATCTTTATTATTAGCTTTACGAGAAATAAATGAATACATAAACAAAGATTTTACAAAAATAGATTTTTTAATTTTTAGTATTCATCCTGAATATAGTGGCAATTTTAATGAATGTATTCAAAAAGTGTTTGGTAGAACAGATTATGCTGCATTTCATGCTTTAAATGCCTTTAGCAATAGGAAAATAACAGAAAAAGCTGTTACTGTTACAGCTTTTAAATTTGAAAAAAATACAAAAATAAAGAAGTTTTGGATAGAAGATATAAGAAATTATGAAAAAGATAACTCCATACAAAAAACAGCTAAATACTTAAATGAAAATTCAAACGATTTTCATATTATGTTAGCTGGATATACAGAAGATAGATTTGGAAGCTTCTTAGAAAAACTGTCCAATAATATAAATTATAACCCTGTCAATAACATAATTGGCGGTATATCTTCAGGTATGGTTATAGATAACGAGTTAAGAAGTTGGCAATTTACAAATGA
>NZ_FOXB01000016.1 GCF_900115615.1 Hydrogenimonas thermophila
CTAAAAAAGAAGCACTCATTATTACGGCAAGAAAACTATTGCAGATTATCTATGCAATCTATGTGCATAATACACCTTATGATCCTAAGAGAGTATTTGTTGCACAACCAACAAAATAGATAGCACTTCCTCTTGATTGTATTTGTGCCATTGACAATGAATTGTTAAAGAGCTAACACAACAACAAAAATCAAACTATATCGGCTCTATTAAACTACAAGCCGATACCTTGTTAGTGTTATTGATGAAACTTATGTTTCATCATCAAAACACTTCGCAGTTTTGAAGTGTTTTAAAAATGAAACAAAAAGGTATGTTTTTTTTTAAAATTTCAGCCGTTTAAGTTGTTTCTTATAAAACGGCTTTGTATTAGTTATTTTATGTAATGCATCAACTAAATGATCTATTTGTTCAAACGTATGAATAGGATGAAGTGAAATCCTAAGCCAACCTGGTTTAAATGATAAATCTCTATCATCTTCCAATCCTAAAAGATCATGCCCGTAAGGTCCAGCACAGGCACATCCTGCTCGTGTTTCTATCTGAAATTTTTGTGAAAGAACCTGACATAAAGCATAAGGACTCATCTGTTTTGGAATCAGTGAAACAATCCCTATATTTTCAGCTTCAGGGTTTCCAAGGATCTTAAATTGATCGTTTTTTTGAATATGTTGAACCAAGTATCTATATAACTTCTCTTTTTGCTCTTTAATCCAAACTAATCCCATCTCATTTCTTAGCTGATATGCTAATGCTGCTCGAATCATCTGCAATACGGCAGGCGTACCTGCATCTTCTCTTATTTCAGGATTTTTATGAAACATATGGCTTGTACGACTTACATAAGTAACCGTACCACCTCCAGGGTAAGTCGGAGCAATCGATGTATCTACCAAATCTTTACGAATCACTAAAAGCCCGCAAGCTCCAGGACCTCCAATAAGTTTATGGGCAGAAAGAAACATTGCATCAAATAGATAGGATGAAATATTCATATAAGGAGATGTTGCCGCTGCATCAAAACATACTACTGCACCATAATGGCGTAAAAGTTTTGAAATCTCCTCATATGGAGTTATAATCCCTGTGGCATTGGATGCCACACAAAATGAACCTATAATCTCTCTGCCTCTATTCTTTTTTAAAACATTCTCTAAATTCTGCAAATCTACTTTGCCATCAGCTGTAAGAGGAACACGGTGAATATCACATAAAGACTCCCGAAAACCAAGTTCATTGGAGTGATGTTCATAAGGACCTACTACTACCAACGGTTTTTTTGGTACATCTGGCTTGCTGCCAAGACGCTTACATACAGCTGGTGGAATATAAAGCCCCATCAACTCTTGAAAACGCTTAATGGCTCCCGTTGATCCATATCCGGATGGAATAATTAAAAAATCATCTTCTAAATCAAGAGAACTCTTTAATGAACTTCGAGCATTTTCATAGCATTGTTGCATAGTTTTAGCTAAATAAGCTTCTTCTGAATGTGTATTGGCATAATACTCCAAAACTTCAGCCATACGCTCTTCTATAGAATGATAACCAAGCCCTGTTGCTGTAAAATCGAAATAGGTTGACTTGCGTTTGCCAATTGTGTTGTCAAAAAGCTCCTGTCTGGTATCTTTACTTTTAAGAAGCGGCTGAAATAGTCTCTGGTTCATAAAATCTCTCTTTAATATAGTGTCTAAAACTAATATAGTTGCTTCCAAGGTACTCTTCTATTATGTCTCCTATAACTTTTGCAGCATCCTCTGGAGCAACCTTTATTCCACTTTTAATAGCAAACTCGCTTCGATCCTCACCTTCAAGATACCCACCAAACAGAAGCTCAAAACCTTGATGACGCACATCATTTTGCTTGACAATTGTTCCCATTAATCCAATATCCACAATATGTGGATGGGCACAACTGTTTGGACAACCATTTACGCTTATACTTATAGGTTCTTTAAAATCAGGAAAACGCTTTTCAAGATATTTAACAATCTCTTCAGCACGATCTTTGGTTTCACTAATTGCAAATTTACAATACTTTAACCCTGTACAAGCCATTGTTTTAGATCTGAAAGCCGATGGAAATGGTGTAAAACCAGCCTCTTGCAATAAAGATACAGCTTCTACAGTTTTATGTTCAGGTACATCTGTAACAATAAAATCTTGTGTTGGTGTTATGCGAATAGCTGTAGCACCAATCCGTTTTAAAACTTCATAAAGAGAAAATAGTCCACCTGAACCAACACCACTGGTACTAACAGAACAGCCGATATAGTTGTACCCTATCTCTTTGCTTGGATGCACGCCAAAATGTGATCTCACTGGGTATGGTGTCAAATGATGTGATGATCCTTTAATAAGTTTATACCCCAATATCTTATTTTCAAGAATATTTTTAAAATGTTCAACTCCCCATGCATCTATTAAATGTCTCAATCTAGCCTTGGTACGGTTTTCTCTGTTGCCGTAATCTCGAAAAATGACTGCAACAGCTTCTGCAATCTCAGGAAGTTGATGAGCATAAGCATAACCAATATGTGTAGCAAAGCGCTTATTCTTGGCAAGCCCTCCACCAACCATTACGCTAAAAATATCTGAATGTCGATCATTTGGTGTTGCCACAAAACTAAGATCGTGAATCTCAGGATTTGTACAATGTTTATGGCATCCGCATACACTGATCTTAAACTTTCTTGGCAGATTGGAAAAGAGCCTCTTTTTTTGATCAAATAGTTGATTTATTTGTCGAACAATTGATCGTACATCAGCACTCTCTTTAGGATCCAACCCATTTACAGGACAACTGACAATATTTCTAGGACAATCTCCTGCTGCCATTTGTGTTGTAAGCCCAGCTTTTTGCAAACGATCAAATATTTCAGGAAGATTCTTAACCTCAATCCAGTGAAACTGTACATCTTGCCTAGTTGTAAAATCAGCAGTATCTCTTGCAAAATCTCTAGAAATTTCTGCCAAAGTCTTCAGCTGATCATCGGTGACCAATCCACCAAGCAGTTTGACTCTTAGCATAAAATATAGAGTCGGATCATCATCTGCTTGCAAACTTTTGTTTTGTGTATAAAGACCATACCATTTAAACCGGTCAATATCATCAGGATCAATCTCTTGACCTGTTTGTGCATAGTGTAAGATATCGTCTAAAACATCCAAGCCATCCTTGGTTCTCTTAATGCGTTCAACTCTTTGTGCCGCTGTCTCTTTAGCCATTTTGCACACTCCTTAACTGTGTAATATCTGGTACACCCCAATGAGGAAAATATTTGCGTACCAATGCATTTAACTCTTTTTCAAAATCACTAATATCACCTTGTATTACTTTCTCATCTTCTGCTACTTCAGTAGAGACAATCATTCCGGCACCAACTGTTCGGTTGGTGATTTTATCTATTAAAATAAAACTTCCTGTTCGTTTGATATCTTTATAAGCATCACACACAATAGGTTGAGAAAGAGAGATACGGCAATGTGCGATATCATTCAATCCAAGTGATTGCAATGGTTTATGTTCAAATGTATTGACATCAATTGCATAATGGATCTTTTCAACTTCAGCCAATACACTCTGATACGCACCACCTTTAAAACCGTATGTTTCTTTTAAAACCAACTCATTATCATCCATCCATACGATAATAGCATCAGCCTTGTCAGTGACACTGGCACAATTTTTAGAATGTACTATTACATCTGAACGGCTGATATCTATTTCATCTTCTGTTGTAATCGTTACAGCCATAGGTACAGATGCCTCTGTAACGGTATGAAGCGTCTGCTCTTTCTTACCATTATCTGTAAATGGGGCAACTATTGATTTGACTTTGGTTCTCTTTTTAGATGGAAGAACCATAATCTCATCACCCTCGTGAATTGTTCCAGAGGCAATTGTTCCACTAAAGCCCCTGAAATTAAGGTTTGGTCTGTTGACATACTGCACAAGAAATCTAAGTTCCGTATCAGCTTCACTCTTGCCTATTTCAATACTATCAAGAAGTTCAATTAAAGATTTTCCGCTATACCAAGGCATATGCTCACTACGATGAACAATATTGTCACCAACCAAGGCGCTGATTGGTACAAAATGTACCTCTTCAAGATCAAGCTTATTAGCCACTTCATTACTATAGCTTTGTACAATCTCTTCAAAACGCTCAGAAGAGTAATCAACAAGATCCATCTTATTAACAGCTACAACAATATGTTTAATTCCCAAAAGGTTGACAATATAACTATGTCTTCTTGTTTGAGTTAAAACACCTTTGCGCGCATCAATTAAAATGATGGCAAGATCAGCTGTTGAAGCACCGGTTACCATGTTTCTTGTATACTGTTCATGCCCTGGTGTATCGGCAATAATATATTTCTTATGCTCTGTTGAAAAAAAGCGATACGCTACATCAATAGTTATGCCTTGTTCACGTTCACTTTGCAGTCCATCTACCAAAAGAGCAAGGTCGAATGCTTCTCCTGTTGTGCCATATTTTCGACTCTCATGCTCAACTGCTAAAATTTGATCTTCAAATACAGTTTTAGTATCATAAAGAAGTCGACCTATCAAGGTACTCTTTCCATCATCAACACTGCCACATGTAATAAAACGCAAAAAATCTTTTTCTGCATACTCTTTTAAATATCTCTCTATCTGCATTAGAAGTACCCCTCTATTTTCTTCTTTTCCATTGCACCTTCTTGATCTTTGTCGATCAGACGACCCTGACGCTCACTAGTACGGCTTACAAGCATCTCTTCAATAATCTTTGGCAGAGTGTCGGCCTGTGATTCAATAGCACCTGTTAATGGGTAACAACCAAGTGTTCTAAAACGTACTATCTCCTCTTTTGCCTGAGCACGCAAATGAGCAGGCATACGCTCGTCATCTACCATAATTTTTACTCCATCAATCTCTACAACTGGTCGCTTCTTCGCATAATAAAGCGGTACTATAGGTATATCTTCAAGATAAATATACTGCCAAATATCAAGCTCCGTCCAGTTTGAAAGAGGAAAGACTCTTACGCTTTCACCCTTATGTATTTGTGTGTTATAAATACTCCACAATTCTGGACGCTGATTTTTTGGATCCCAGCGATGATTTTTCCCTCTAAATGAAAAGATACGCTCTTTTGCCCGACTCTTCTCTTCATCACGCCTTGCACCACCAATAATTGCATCAAACCCAAGTGCATTAAGTGCCTGTTTGAGTGCCTCTGTTTTCATAATATCAGTATGCACACTGCTACCATGTATAAATGGATTAATATCCATCTCTTTGCCCTTAGGGTTGACATGAACAATTAAATCAAGCCCAAGCTCTTTGACACGACTGTCTCTAAACTCAATCATCTCTTTGAATTTCCAAAGTGTATCGACATGCAAAAGAGGAAAAGGAATTTTCCCAGGATAAAATGCTTTCAAAGCCAAATGCAACATGACAGACGAATCTTTACCAATACTGTACATCATAACGGGGTTTGAAAACTCCGATGCCACTTCTCTTAATATCTCAATAGATTCTGCTTCTAAACGCTTTAAATGACTTATCTTATTTTTATCAAGCATGCTCTTTTACCCCTTTGTCATGTAAATGAAGTCCACACTCCTTTTTCTCAGGTGATTCCCACCACCACCGTCCGGCACGGCTATCTTCTCCTGGCTGTACAGCTCTTGTACAGGGTGCACAACCGATACTTGGGTATCCTTCATCATGCAACTTGTTGTATGGCACATTATGAAAACGAATATAGCTCCATACATCGGTTTCACTCCACTCAGCCAATGGATTGATTTTATAAAGACCATGTGTTGCATCATATTCGACAATCTGTACATCATCCCTTGTAACTGACTGCTCTTTTCTTAACCCGGTAATCCACGCACTTAACCCTTTTAATGCCCTTTTAAGTGGTTTGACTTTACGGACATAGCAACACTCTTTTCTATTTTCAACTGAGCTATAAAACCCATTCACACCCTGCTTGGCATATAGTTTTTCAATATCTTCAGTATCAGGAAAAAAGATTTGAATATCAACACCATATTTTTCTCTTGTCTTGTCCATTAAGGCATACGTTTCTGCAGGTAGTCTTCCTGTATCAAGTGTAAAAATCTTTATATTAGGATCAATACGGCAAAGCATATCTGTTAGCACTTGGTCCTCTGCTCCAAAGCTGGAAGCCAAAGCAACATTTCCATTAAATTGTTCCAATACATAAGCAAGAATCTCTTCAGGAGACTTATGTTGCAATGTGCTGTTAATCTGTTTTAAATCCATAACAAATTTCCTTCTTTTATATGTTATATTCAGGCTCTTTTACTTTAACCCGTCCAATATTCAACCTGCTCCACCCTCTTTCATGCAGGTAGTAAAGAACCATTTTTGTAAACAATTCTATTCCACCAATTGATGCCGCCATTGAGACATCTCCTGTAATGAAGTATGAAATCAAAATTGTGTCTATTGTTCCAAGAGTGCGCCAAGAAATGGTTTTAAGCACACTCCGGTATGGTTTTTCATACATTAAAGCCCCCATAACTCCAAGTCTGTCTGTTCTGGCTTAGAAAAGAGTTCTGTACTTAAGTATCTCTCTCCGGTATCACATAAAATTGTGACTATTACTTTGCCTTTATTCTCTTCTCTGTTACCTACAATCGAAGAGGCATAAAGGTTTGCTCCAGATGAAATACCTACTAACAACCCTTGCTCTTTTGCTATGCGTCTAGCTGTAGCCATTGCATCATCATTACTGACTTGAATTACTTCATCATAAATTTTTGTATTTAATACATCAGGTACAAAACCTGCACCAATTCCCTGAATTTTATGCGCACCAGGCTTTCCACCAGAAAGCACAGGTGAATCAACCGGTTCTACTGCAATAATTTGAATAGAAGGGTTGTAAGATTTAAGCTTCTCTCCAATACCTGTAATTGTTCCGCCGGTACCTACTGCTGCAACTAAAATATCAACTTTTCCGTCTGTATCTTTCCAAATCTCTTCTGCTGTTGTTTCAGAATGAATTTTTGGATTCGCCGGATTCTCAAATTGTCTTAGCAATACAGCATTTTGTAGCTTTTGCGCTAACTCTTCAGCCTTTTTTACTGCACCGCTCATACCTTTTGATGCACTAGTTAAAACAATATCTGCACCTAATGCGCTCATTAGCTTTCTTCTCTCTACACTCATTGACTCTGGCATTGTTAAAATTAATTTCAATCCAAGTCCTGCTACAGCAGATGCTAGTGCTATTCCTGTATTTCCGCTTGTTGCTTCAATAATTACACTCTCTTTATCTATCTTTCCGCTTTTTATTGCCTCTTTAATCATACTTACAGCAATTCGATCTTTTACAGAACTAGTTGGATTCATAAATTCACACTTACCAAAAAGTTCACTAGAAGAAGTAAGATTTCTAATTCTTACTAAAGGAGTATTACCTACCAACTCTGTTACATTTTCTGCTACATTCATTCTGTCTCCTTTAGACTCAGTTAAATCAAATAACTGAATATTTGAAGAAATTATAATTAAATATTAGATTAATGTCAAGTATTTCTATAGGAATTATAGATATTGCTATATCATCCCCATAAATACGGCGTTTTGTATAGTTTTAAAATAGCTAAAAAATTAAAATTTTGAAAGAAAGTTGGTTAATATCTACTATTTTTGTAGACTTTATGGCTTTTTTTGAAATATAAAGGTTTATACAGCAATGAACTAATTAAAGAATAAATCAAGAAGAGGAATAAAAGATAGCTTCTTATAGTATGAAGATAATAAACAGCAAGAAATAGCAGTAAAAAGTTTATTTGAAAAAAGGTTCAAAGCTAAATAGATGAGATAACTCAACTATTTAGCTATATAACATTTTGGTTTTATTTTTTAAAACGGTAACCAGCATTTTGTAAAAGTGGACGAACTACATCAGCCTTTTCTCCTTGCAGTTCCATCCACCCATCTTTAAAGGTTCCACCGCTTCCTAGGCTTTTTTTAATACTTTTTAATAAAGATTTGATTTCATCTTTATCTATGAAAAACTCCCCAACGAGTGTAACTGGCTTTCCACGCCGTTTCTCACGCTTAAAGACAAGTCGATGTTCAGCTGGAGTTAGAATTTTCTTCTCATTGTTACAGATGCATTCACTTCGGTTCTCACCACATTTAGGGCAGAGGTCATCAACCTCCCACCCATTGCCAAATGATCCAAAAGAGAGATCTAGTTTTGTTCCGCGTGCCATTAATTTTTCGCTTCACCTATAAACTCAGCATACTCTTCATAGTTGCCTTTGAAGTCAACTATCTCACCATTTGGCTTAATTTCTATAATGCGATTTGCAAAAGCATCGATCAACTCACGGTCGTGGGTAACACAAATGACATTGCCTTTAAAGTTATAAAGAGCTTCACCAAGTGCAATGATCGCTTCAAGGTCAAGGTGGTTAGTTGGTTCATCAAGTACAAGGAAGTTGCCTTGCTCCAACATCATTTTACTAAGCATCATACGGTGCTTCTCACCACCGCTTATTTTTTCAATGCTCTTTTCTTGCTCTTCACCGCTAAATAGCATACGTCCAAGACAGTTGCGAATTTCTGAAATATCAGCTTCTCTATCGTGACTTCTTAGCCACTCATAAAGTGTTTCAGTACCCTTAATGCGATCAGTTGTATCTTGCGGGAAGTAGCTTGGCTCAACTGTTGCACCCCATCTAATCTCACCGCTGTCAGGTTTTAAGCCGTCATCCATGATCATTTTACAAAGTGTTGTCTTACCAACACCATTTGGACCGATTAGTGCAACTTTATCGCCCGGATTAAATTTAAGTGTAAGATTTTCAAACACAACGTGGTCATCAAACTTCTTGCTTACATTTTCAAGCTCCAACGCCTCTTTTCCGATCTCACGTCTTTGACGGAAAACTATGCTTGGATCTCGCCTGCTTGATGTTTGCAAAGCACTTAAATCAAGCTTTTCAAGCTGTTTTTGTCGGCTTGTTGCCTGCTTTGCCTTTGAAGCATTGGCACTAAAGCGGCGTATGAAGTTTTCAAGCTGCTCTTTCTCTTTTAGCTTTTTTGCACGCTCCATCTCTCTTTGCTTTTGCAGAAGGTTTGAAGCAATATACCAATCATCATAATTGCCCGTAAACTCTCGAATCGTCTTAAAATCAAGGTCAAGAATATGAGTAACAACACTGTTTAGAAAGTGACGGTCGTGCGAAATAACTATCATTGTACCTTCGTGTCGTTTTAGCTGCTCTTCAAGCCAAGCAATTGCGTGAATGTCTAGGTTGTTTGTAGGCTCGTCAAGGAAGAGAATATCAGGTTTTGGAAAGAGTACCTGTGCTAAAAGCACTTTAAATTTGTCAGCACTTGGCAAAGAGCTCATCAGTTCAGTGTGCTGCTCTTCAGGGAATCCAAGCTCTTCGAGGATCTTTTTGATGCGTACATCATATTCATACATTGGATCCTCTTCGACACAGATCATCTCTAATTCACCAAGGCGTTCATTGACTTTATCATCATCAAAATTGCCTTCCATATAGAGACGCTCTTTCTCTTTAATAGCATCATAAAGGCGTTTGTTACCGTAAAGTACTGCATCAGCAATGGTAAAATCCTCAAAAGCAAACTGGTTCTGTCCAAGTACCCCAACTTTTAAACCACTTCCAATGATGATCTCACCGCTTGTTGGCTCCTCTTCACCGGCAACAATCTTCAAAAAGGTACTCTTTCCCGCACCATTTGCTCCTATAAGGCCATAACGCTTGCCTGCATCAAGTTTAAGATTGACATTTTCAAATAAAACACGCCCGCCAAAGCGTTTGGTCAAATCGACTGTTTGTAACATCTGAAACTACCCTTTTATCAGTTCTATAACTTTTTGTGGTGGTCGTCCGATTGTTGCCTTACCATCTTTAATGACAATAGGACGTTCAATTAAACGTGGATGTTCAACCATCGCTTCAATCAGTTTCTCATCATCCTCTACATCTTTAAGACCCAGCTCTTTATAAACTGCCTCTTTGGTTCGCATAATCTCTCGCGGTTTTAAACCAAGCATGTTAAGAATCTCTTTAATTTCCTCTTTGCTTGGAGATTCATCAAGATATTTGTAAACTTTTGGCTCAATACCCTCTTCTTGAAGAAGTTTCAGTGCTTCCCGTGACTTAGAGCATCTGGGATTATGCCAGATAATGACATTATCGGTTGCCATAAACGATCCTTTTATGATAAAGTTTTAAGTATGAACAGAAATGAAGAGAAACCTATTATTGAACTTCTTCCACCACTAAATAAACGTTGTGAAATGATAGTACGAATTTTTCGTATATCATTTACACTCATACCGATTATCATAGGCATATGGGCTTGGCTAAAATTTGGCTGGCTCTATGGACTATTTTTTTGGATAGTCGGTGTTTTTGCCGGAATTATCATCTTAAGCAAACTAAAAATTGCCTATATACCTCTTAATCAGCACGAGTTATCTCACTCTGCCACAGCCATACTTAAATGGTATGTGGCAAAAAGATTTTGCTGAACTTAGTGAAGTTCAGCGTTTAGTTTAACCTCTCTTCTACTTCGCATAGCGATAATTTGTCCAGTCATACTGTTTTGTCTAAAATGTATTCCATTCTTGCCTGCAAGCTCAACACCTTTAAAGATGTTTTCATCTTCTACAGCAACATCCCAAGATGGGTTAACCTCTTTAATTTTTTCAAGTTCAGCTTTGCTTATAACTACTTTAGTTCCTTCTAAGATTGCAATACCAGCATCTACAATACAACCATCACCAAGAGGAATACCTGTTACACTGTTTGCACCAAGAAGTACGTTTTCTCCAATTGTTACAGGGTTTCCGTTTGTACCGCTAAGTACTCCAAGAATAGAAGCACCACCACCAACATCTGAACCAGGTCCAACAATTGCAGAACTTGAAATTCGTCCTTCAACCATAACAGCACCAGTTGTTCCTGCATTGAAGTTGATGTAGCTTGCACCAGGCATTACTGTTGTACCAGGGTGTAGTTGCGCTCCCATACGTACTTTTGCACTATCTAAGATACGTGTATTGTCTGCTGGAATGATGTGTTGTAGGTAGCGTGGGAACTTGTCAACACTCTCAATTTCAGGGTAAGCACCATTAAGCTTAAGTTCAATCTCATTTTCTCTCAACCAATCAAGCTCAAATGGCTCATTTCCAAACCAAGCAACATTTTGTAAAATACCAAATGCACCATTTAGGTTAACACTTCTAAGTGCCGCTTTACCAAGTGAAAGTGCATAAAGCTTAATGTAAACTGCTTCAACACTCTGAGGTGCAGCATCTTCAAACAAAAAGACAACACGGAAGTTATCATCAAGCTCTTCACAATCAGCAATACGAGCTAACTCTTTAATTACCTGAACATTCTTATGAGCATCGCCTTCAGCTTCAGCAAGGTATGGGTTAAATGCAGCAACAGCATTAACAATCATTGCATCGCTTACATCAAACACTTGCTCGCTTGCTGTAAAGTCAACTTTTTCGCCGCTATCTTGTAAAGCTGCTATTAAAACTGCAGCAGAACCAAAGTTTTCATTCCAGTTAATAAGAGGAAAAACTGCCTGTAAAATCTTATCTCGATTTTTTTGACCACGATCTACACGACAAATACCAAATGCAACCGGCTTTCGATAACCATCTTGCGCCTCTACTTTTTCTATAAAACTCTTAAATGCTTCTTTTGTTTCAATTTTTTCAATTGCCATTTTAACTCCTGTAAAATTTGTGAAATTATACTTAAAGTTCCCTGATTATGTATTAAATCTTTCCTATAATTCTCTTTATTGTATACATATTTCTCTTTTAGTATGATGTAGAAGTAAATGCACATAAACATTTACAAAGTTAGTATTATATACAATTGTAAATGTACATAAACATTTACAAAGGCGTAAATATGATAGATACTCTATATAAATATCAAGATAGATTGCTAAAAAATTTTAATATTACTTACAAGAGATATATTTTTAAAGAGATTGACCAATTTAGCGATAATAACGATAAAATGGTTGCGATTTTTGGAGCAAGAGGGGTTGGTAAAACTACAACTTTGTTTCAATACCTGCTTGAACTTCAAAAGAAAAATAAAAAAGCCCTATATATTTCGCTTGATTATCCGTTTTTAAGTGGTGTTGATTTGATTGATCTTGTCGAAGAATTTGTTGAATATGGCGGAGAGTATCTGCTTTTAGATGAAGTACATAGATATAACAATTTTAGCTCTTATCTAAAGACTATTTATGATCTATTTAACATAAAAGTTCTCTATACAAGTAGCAGTGCAACCTCACTTCTAAATGCAAAAAGTGATTTAAGCAGAAGAGTTACGCTATACAATTTAGCTGGTTTCTCTTTTAGAGAGTTCTTAGAGTTAAAGCTTAATTTAAAGTTAGAAACTGCTAAATTGAATGAAATATTAACAAATCATTTAGAGTTGTCAAAAGAGATTTTAACAATAGCTCCTGATGTCATAAAAGAGTTTAAAGAGTATCTTGAGATTGGTTATTACCCTTTTTATTTCGATAAGCAAAGCTCATACTATCAAAATCTTTTGAACACAATTAATCTTACTATTGATATAGACTTAACTTCATTGGGACTGATCGAGCAAAAATATACCTTTAAGCTCAAAAAGCTTCTTGAAGTTATTTGCGAGAGTAAACCATTTGAAGTAAATTATTCAAAAATAGCAACTATGGCAGAAATTAGTCGAGTTAAACTCTATGACTATATATCATACTTAAATGATGGACAGATGCTACTTTTAATAGATGAGTTTTCAAAAGGGGTTAAAAAGATCAATAAACCTGCAAAAATCTACCTCAACAATACTAATTTGCTTTTTGCTTATTGTGAAAATGCTGAGATTGGAACCATAAGAGAGACATTTTTTGCAAATCAAGTATCTCAAAATCATAAACTAAATATTCAAAAACAAGGTGATTTCATAATCGATGGTAAATATATTGTAGAAATTGGCGGTAAAAATAAAAGTTTCAAACAGATAAAAGATATAAAAAACAGTTTTGTAGTAGCAGATGATATTAAAATAGGTTCTGACAATAAAATACCTCTTTGGCTATTTGGCTTTTTGTATTAAATTGAGTTCGCCAACAATCCCAGCACTGTTGTCCGATCTGTTGTATCGATGCGTCGGCAAGCCCCTTTGAAGGCTGCTTCTTCTCCAATGATAATGCACATCTTTTTGGCTCGTGTTACAGCAGTATATAGAAGTTTTGTGTTATGCATAATGTAGTGGCTGAAACTTATAGGTATGATGACTGTATCATACTCCATTCCCTGGGTTTTGTGGATTGTCAGGGCGTAAGCAAGCTGTAAATAGTCTGATATTAGATCAAATCCATACCTAACAACTATTTGTTCGTTTGGGTAATATACAAAGCACTCCTCTTCCTCTTTGTCTATTTTAAAAATCAATCCAATCATTCCGTTAAAGATTCGGCTCTCTGTTGCGTCATCTCCATTTTTAAAGCCTTCTGGTGTGTAAGATGGCATATTCTCATTTTTTATATGCACTACTTTGTCATAAAGTCCATAACTGTAAAGTCCCCGTTTAATGGCATATTTTGCATTTGGATTGAAGAGTTTTTGCAGTTGCTGATTCATATTTTCAACACCTAGCAGACCTCCACGCATCGGAGTAATCACTTGCAAATGGGTTAAATACCCTTTAATATCTTTAGACTTCAACTTCTCTCGTGCTTCAAGAATATAAGAAACCGACTCACTCTTGATAGCTTCTAAAATTTGCTGATTTATACTCTCTCGAAGCTCTCTTCTTTCATCTTCTGACATTCCATTACGTATGGCATAATAGTTAGCAATACTCTTATCTATAAATTTAAAGTCTAAATACTCTTTTTGGTATTCTGGAAGTTCAGCTCGTCTTATCGAATCAGCAATTAGTGTTATAGCCTGCTCTTCACTTTGACGGTAGATTTTAGTCAGTTTAATAACTGGAATAAGTTCATATTTAATAATATCAGAAAGAACATTGCCTGCTCCAATAGGCGGTAACTGACCATCATCACCGATAATAAGAAATATTGCATCATCTTTGAGTTTGGAAATAAGCTGGTAAAATATTTGCGAATTTACCATAGATGCTTCATCTAGCAGTACAACATCATATGGAAACTCATCTTGCTCTTTGTGTGCCACAAGAAGACTCTGGATTGTCATAGATTTGTAGCCAGTTGTATCGTGTATGCGTTGTGAAGCTATTCCGCTAAGAGCAGTGGCAATAATAGCGTCATAACCAAAACTCTCTTCAAGAAGCTTTAGCATCATCTTTGCACTTGTACTCTTTCCTGTTCCTGCGTAACCTACAAGTGCCATAACTTTTACACCACTGTTTAGAAGTTTTACCGCTTCACGCTGCTCTTCTCCTAGAGTAAAACCTATGTTTTCTTCTTGCTCTTGTATAAATTTGTCTATATCTTGCTTTAATTTTCCATCTCTTTTTTTAAGCTTTTCCTTGAAAAACTCAAAGATTCCTCTCTCTGCTTTATAGTAAAAGGTATGTGCCAAATATCCATCTATTACATATAACACTTCACGTTCAATTAGTTTGTTAATAACATCTTCAATTAAAAGAGTTTCACCATCTAAACCAAGCTCGTCTTCTAACTTTTCTATAAACTCTTTTTTATCTGTTGCGCTAGAGCCTTGCTGTTCGCTGATTTCACGTAAAAGGTAGTTAATCGCTGCTTCTATACGAAATGGAGATTTTGGATCTATTCCCATCGATTGTGCCATCTCATCGGCACGTTTAAACCCTACACCTTTAACTTGCGTAATGATGTAAGGATTCTCTTTTATTGCTTCAATTAAATTATCTTTACCTATAAATGTTTGATATATTTCAACTATTATGGATTGACCTATTTTATAAGGAGCCAAAAACATTGCCAGCTCACGCATCTCTTTATACCGCTGCCAGCTCTGGGTAATTTGAGAAAGCTTTTTCTCTTTTATCCCTTTGAACTCCAACAGTTTTTGCGGCTCTTCATCTAAAATA
The DNA here is from genome assembly GCF_900115615.1 of Hydrogenimonas thermophila. Taxonomy (NCBI): domain Bacteria; kingdom Pseudomonadati; phylum Campylobacterota; class Epsilonproteobacteria; order Campylobacterales; family Hydrogenimonadaceae; genus Hydrogenimonas; species Hydrogenimonas thermophila. The sequence continues at coordinate 15,106 of NZ_FOXB01000016.1, forward strand.
CGTAATAGTTCCTCTTCGCCATAATGAGATATAAGACGCTTAACCAGTTTTTGTCCTACCCCTTTGACCACTTTTGTAAGATAGAAGTAGAGTTCACTCCCTTTTATTTGCAATTCATCAAAAACAAATTGAGGACCAAACCTTGGGTGTTCTCCCCATTCACCCTCTAGTTCAACCTCTTGACCTTCCAAAGCATCAATATCTGAAATGAGGCAACTGCCTGAAATTTTGGCACCACCCTCTAACTTTGCAATTAAAAAGCCCTCTTTTTGAAAAAGTATCTGATCAATCTTTCCGCTTAGTTTCACAATTTGTACACTCTACTTTTCTAGACTTATACATCTCAAAATTTTATTCTTCAGTATCTGTTTTATTTATGATGAGCATAGCTAATCAATCAAAATACTTTTAAGATTATCCATAGGAACAATTACTGATTTTGCCCCATTTTCTGACAACATAGTAACTTTATCAGTAAAATTTGTAGCTCTTTCTATTGCCCCTCCAATCATGACTTTCTCTCTTTTGTTATATAAGCTTGATTTTTATGATTTCTCTCTTTAAATTTTAACTCCAATAGACCATCTTTTACCATTTGCGATAAGTAATGATTTCTAAGTGATGAAACATCTCGATTTAATAATGTTGCAACCTCTGTAGCTGTTAAATATCTATTTGTGCAAACTTCTAATATTGCCTTTACAACACTATCTTTTGGTGCTTTTTTACTATTTCTTACTTTTTTAACAATTTCTAAATGTTGTAAGCTCTCATCCAAATGTTGTAAGCTATTTTCTATTTGTTGCAACATTTCATTTTTTTGTTGTAAGTTAAACTCATCATTTAAACTATATGTTGTACCTCTACCAATACCATCAGAAATAAGCAATCCATTCTCTACTAATTTTCTTAAAATTTTTGTAGCATCAGCTGGGTGCAAAGCAACCACAGATGAAAGTCTTGCATTTGTTACATTTTTTTCAACATAGGCAAGTATTAAAGCGAGTCTTGCATCTTTGTCAAGAGTATTGTAACTATCTTGATATTTTTGACTAAGTTGCATTTGAATATCTTCAGGAAAAAGACTAATAGTTGGCATAAAAAGAGTTGTTGTTTCATAAAGCATATCTTCTTGGACATCTGGATATTGCCAATGTTGTTCCATCCAAGCTCTAAGAATCTTTGGATAACCAGATCCTGCTTGTTCTCCCATACCAATATATTGAAACATTTTTTGCAATACTCTATTTCTACAATCACTCTTACCACCTTTAAAAAGATCATCTTTTGAGATCCTAAGCAATCCTGGATTTCTAAAACTAAATCCTTTTGGATGTTTGATGATTAGTATTCCAAGTCTTCCATTGTAGTTTGCATGAATTAAAGTATTTACAAGAGCTTCACGAATAGCCTCATGAATATGAGTCTCATCTACTCTTTGAAAAGCATCCTTTAATTTAAATGGAATTTTAAGATCTGCAATCAGTTTTCGATAAACTTTTTGTGCAAAATCAAATAGATTTCCAGACCAATTCCCATCAGTAGTAATTCTATCTATCCACCTATCTTCAGGATTATCTGTCTGCTCTTGATAATCGACAATATAGTTTGGAACAGCATCTAAAATAGATCGTAATTTACCAAACATTAAAAGACCAGCAAGTGTTAGTCCTTCCTCTTTTGTTTTTCTATCTTTTGCATATCCACCAATCTGGATCAAAAACTCTTTATCTTCAAGTGCTACCCAAGGATGATTTCCTTTAGCACTTTTGTAAAGATTTCTATAAGCCCTAAAACTATCCATATCTATATCATCTAAGCAAAACCCACTCAAAATTGCAGTATCATTTGAATCATTTACTGCATCTGCTAACATATGACGAACTATCTCATCTTTTGCTTTAATATCAGAGTCATGGTATCTTAAATATGTTCCAGTTAAAGGATTTGTTCCTAAAAATATAGGTTTTTGTTTTCGCGAGGCTTGAGGAATTTTGATTAGTAGTAAGTTTTTATTTTCACAAACAAGCACTTCTACATCAGTAGAAGATAAAATATTAAGATTTACTTTTTGAGTATTGTTTATTGTAGTCCAAAACTCTTTTTGAATTTTACCAATCTCCTTTATACCTAAAAACTCTAAACTGCCATCTTTTAATTCTTTAGCCCCCAATAAAATAAGTCCACCCTCACTATTTGCCATAGCAGAGTAACTCTCCCAAACATCTTTTGGAACTTCACCATTACCATCTCTGCCTTGAGCAGACTTTACTTCAAACTGATAGTTTTCTCTTAAATCAAGTAGTTCTTGACAGATTGCATTATCTTTCATTATATTTACCAATCCGCATTAAGATATTTTTTTAGTTGTCCTGTATTTAGGATATCGTAGCTTAACATTTTTCTTTTTTGAAATAGATACTTCTTAATCTTAGCAGATTGTCTTTGCTCCATTTATATATGATGATATAGCTTTCAAAACCTCTATTTACTCCACTGCTTATTTGCCATATAAAAGGAGTTTTTGGCATATATATAAAAACACTAAAATCTTTGAAAAAGTAGTTATTTAAGTATTCATTTAACTCTTTTGGCAAAGAAACTGTACCAGAAAAATAAGCTTTAATAAAACATTTTAAGTTCATAGTCAGGAATACTCCCTACTACATTAATATCTGTATTATAACTTAACTTCATACCAACTGCTTCCGTAACATCTTCCATTCAGGTTCATACTGTTCAACCAATTTCCAAAAAGATTTTTGGTGATGTTTGTGTCGTATATGGGCTAATTCGTGAATAATGACATAGTCAATAAGAGGCATATCGTAGCGTAGTAGATGGCTATTTAGTGTAATGACATTATCAAAACTACAACAGCCCAAACGCCTTTTATAACGGCGGAATTTGAGATCTTTTGGGTAGAGTTTCATACGATTTGAAAAGAGCTCCACTCTAGCTGGAAGGATCTCTTTTGCTTTTCTAAGGTAGAAGCGATCCAAACTTACAGAAAGTTTATCAAACTCTTTTGCTTTAAATAGAAAGTGATCATCTTTAAACTCAATACTATTTTTAAGAGATCTCTCCAACTTTACAGGAAACTCTCTGCCTAAAAACCAGATCTTACAACCATCATAGTACTCAGTAGGATTGTTTTTTGCATAGGTTAAGTTGTGAGAGAGTCTGCTACAAACCCAACTCTCTCTTTGGGCTAAAAACTTTAACGCCTCTTTTTTAGAGAAGTGGTATGGAGTAGAGATCTCAATAGTACCATCACTCTTAATGCGAAGATATAGATTTTTTTGCTTGGCTCTTCGCTTATGACAACACTTTAAGAAAGTGCCGTCTAAGCATTGATACTCAAAATATCTCTCACTAAAGCTTTGCTTTAGCATCTTCAATCAAATCATTCATTAATGTCTGAATACGCTCTAAAGATTCAGGACTTTTTGCTTCAAAGCGGGTAACAAGTATAGGAGTTGTATTGCTAGCTCTTACCAGTCCCCAGCCATCTTCAAAGATAACCCTAACTCCATCAATCGTTACAATTTCTTTAATTTTAAGCTCACTGTAGCGTTTATTTAAAATGTTTTTAAGTGCTTCAATTATTGTAAATTTACTCTCATCTGTTGCTTCTATCTTAATTTCATCAGTGCTGTAAAGTACAGGAAGTTTTTCATACTCAGCATCAAAATCAAAACCATTTTTCAGCATCTCTAAAATACGCATCATTGCATAAATTGCATCATCATATCCAAAATAACGATCGTTAAAGAAGATATGACCGCTAACTTCAGCGGCTAAATCTGCTCCTGTCTCTTTCAATTTAACTTTTAAATTGGAGTGACCAGTTTTGTACATAATCGATTTACCGATTTTGTTAATCTCATCATACATAATCTGAGAGCATTTAACCTCTCCAATGACAGTAGGGTTATCCATTGTTTTAGCAAAAAATAGAGCTAAAATATCTCCTTTAAAATTATATTTTTGACTCAAAAATGCTATACGGTCACCATCTCCATCAAATGCAAAGCCATATTTGGCTCCTCTTTCCAGCTCTTTTTTAAGATCTTCAAGATTTTTCTCTTCACTTGGGTCTGGATGATGGTTTGGAAAAGTACCGTCTGGATCAAAGTAAAGTTTACTTGCCGAAATTCCCAATCTCTCTAAAAGTGGTTCAATTGCTATACCTGCCGCACCATTACCGCAATCTATAACCATATTTGGATCAAAATCTTGCAGACTTGAAAACTCTTTAGCCAAATAGTCAATATAAGCATCTAATGCGCTAATTGCAATAGAGTCAGTCTCTGTAGGAATGGCAATATCAGCCTTTTCAACTTCACGCCCTAAAGCATAAATATCTTCACCAAAAAATGGTTCTTGGTTTATTGTAATTTTAAAACCATTATATTCAGGAGGGTTATGAGAGCCAGTGATCTGAATTCCGCCTGCTGGCATTACCTGTTTTCCACCAACTTGAAAAGTATTAAAGTTACAAAAATAGTTTACTGGAGTAGGAACAAGACCACCGTGCAGTACAACAACATTTGCAGCATTCAAACCACTTACTAACCAGTCGCTCAAAATTGGTGAGTGTGTTCTGGCATCATAAGTTACAACTGCATAATCACCATGCTCTTTTATCTTTTTTCCAAGGAAATATCCGATTAGTTTAACTGTTTTTTCATTTAAATCTTTTTCAAAAACTCCTCGAATATCATACTCTCTAAATATATGCTGCATCTATGATCACCTTTTTTTAAAGTTATTTTACCAAAAACGCAATTGAAGCATCTTTTAACTTTTCTTGTAATTGCTTAACAACACTTTCAGGTCCATAAACAGACCATTGTGCACCATTTTCATCAAACTTGCGATCAATTTTAAGTGAATTAAAACCAGATACTAAATACTCCCATTTTCTCATATTTGCATAGTCGGTAAAAAAAGAGAGTTGCATCTCTTTTTCATATGGAATGAGTTCAGCTGAATCTACTACTGCTTTTGCAGCTTCACTGTAAGCTCGTGCCATACCGCCTGTACCAAGTTTTATGCCGCCAAAATATCTGACAACCAAAATGGCACAGTCTACCAAATCATTTCCTTGCATAACGTGAAGTACCGGCTTTCCAGCACACCCTTTTGGTTCTCCATCATCACTGCTGTCTTCAACAATTTGGTTATATTCATTTACTTTTCTAAATGCCCAAACTATATGATTTGCTTTTGGATGTTCAAGATGAAGCTCTTTGCGCATACTCTCAAATTGATCTATACCAACCAAAAAAGAGAGAAATTTGGAGCGTTTTACCTCGGTTTCACTATGGTATGTATTATCAATCGTCTTCATTATGATAAAATTTTATCAAAATTAATATTTAGGTAGGATAAATGAGCTTTGATGAACGTGCAAAAACTTGGGACTCTTCTGACAGAAGACAAGCATTGGCAGAGGCAGTTGCAAATGCAATTAAAAGCAGTGTAACATTAAACAGTTCAATGCATCTTCTAGATATTGGAGCTGGTACAGGACTTTTGACACGAAGAGTACTTCCGTATGTAGATAAAATTACTGCTCTAGATACATCAGCAGGAATGTTGGAAGAGCTTGAAAAAAAAGTAGAAGGAAATGTAGAGATTTGTCAAACTGATATTATAAAATATGAACCATCTGAAAAGTTTGACGGCATCATAAGTTCAATGACACTTCACCATATAGAAGATACCGAAGGTCTATTTAAACACCTCTATAAACTTTTAAAGCCTGGTGGTTTTATAGCTCTTGCTGACTTAGCTCCTGAAGATGGTACTTTTCATTCTAATGGAAATGAAGGTGTATTTCACTTTGGGTTTGATGAAGAGAGTTTAAAAAACTATGCAAATATTGCAGGTTTTAAAAACTTTTCATACAAAATAGTACATAAAGTAGAAAAACCAAACAAAATTTACGAAATTTTTCTATTCTCTTCAATAAAATATAAATAGTAGAAATGGAGAAAAAGGAGTTATGTTTTGTGAAAGAATGGTTCTCTAAAAAATCAGTCATTATTACATCGCTATTTCTTTTTATAACAATGGGAATAGGTGTTTGGTATCTTTCTAAAAAAGTTGAAGAGAACCGTTATATACAATTTAGCGATACATTAAGAAACTACTTTAGAAACAAGCTTGATTCTCAAAAATCACAAGCACTATCTCTTGCGATTGCATTGGCTGAAAATAAAGCATTAAAAGAGGCTCTATGGGATGATGATGAGGATTTAGGGTATGAAATTCTTTCAAAAACATTGATGCGCCTTCGTGAATATACATTAATGAGTGATGTAAGAGCGCAAGTAATCACAACAGATTTAACTATTTTTGCAAGAAGTTGGGATAACACTTATGCAGGTATGCCCCTTGATATCTTCAGAGAAGATCTTAAAGAGATTACAACTCTAAAAAAACCTAAAGTAGCAATTGAACCTGGAAGACTTCTTTCTATTAAAGCGACAACGCCTATTATGCAGAAGTCAAAAGCTATAGGATATCTTGAAATTTTACAATTCTTTGACAAAATCACAGATGATCTTCGTCAAAAACATATAGAACTACTTGTTTTAATGAATGAAAAGCTACTTAATATTGCAACTTTAATGCGTGAGAATCCAACTGTACACAACTTTGTCATTAGCAATAAAAACTATAATTCAAATCTTCTAAAAATAGTTAATAGAATAAATATAAAAAAATTACTGCAACAAAGATACCTATATTCAAATGACTACTTTTTTATTATTGAAGATATGCTTGATGGAAAAGAAAATCAGATAGGTATTTTTTTAATGATTTTAAGTAAAGCCGATCTTAATGAACTCATATATGGTAACAAACCTCTCTCATTTTTTCTAAATTTTACACAAAAAGATCTATATCAAATTGTAAACAGATGGGAAGCACCTACAGGAGGTTATAGAAGTATTTATGATAAAAACCTTTTTAAACTTTTAAATACATTTGAAGGTGAAGACAGAATGTTAGTTGAGCAAGAGATTTATGAAGTATTGCAAGAGTATAGTAAAAAAGAGCTTATTGACATTATTCTTTATCAAAACAGAAGGCGTAAAATAACAGGAGATATAGAATGAGAATTTTATTGTTAGAAGATGAGTTTACACTTAGGATCAGTATGGTTGAATTTTTAGAAGATCTTGGTTTTACAGTTGATGACTTTGAATCTGGCGATGATGCTCTTGATGCACTGTTTAAAAAAACATATGATCTTATTTTACTTGATGTAAAAGTTCCTGGAATTAATGGATTTGAACTACTTCGTACTGCACGTGAATATGGAAAAAATCTGCCTGCTATTTTCATTACTTCTCTTACCGATGTAGATGCATTAGCTAAAGGGTATAAAAGCGGTTGTTGTGACTATATAAAAAAACCATTTGATTTAATTGAACTGCAGTTACGTGTAGAACAAGCACTTAAATCTTCTTGTTTAAAAACACAAGACAACTTTATAGACCTTCCAAATAACTATGTTTATGATACAAAAAATTTTGTTTTACTACATAATGAAGAGGAAATAACTTTAACTAAAACAGAAAAACGGATACTTGAACTTCTTATTCAAAACCGTGGCAATGTAGTAACTCCTGAACAGTTTCAGGAATTCGTTTGGGGAGAAGCAGTTGATCCAGCAAATATTAGAGTACAAATTAATAAATTAAGAAAAAAACTATCTGCCGAACTTATATCAAATGTTCGTGGTTTAGGATATCGCATTGATCTTTGATAGAAAAAAGTTTGCACTAAAATATGCTCTGCTTTATGCTCTTCTTATCTCTTTAGTTATGCTTGTTCCACTATTTGTCTATACACAGCTAATGCTTGCAATAAATGAAGCTAAAACAGAAAATGATCTGCTAAGGGAAGCAAGAAATATAATAATGCAAATGGAAAAGTTTAATCCATCAAGAGATAAAACTTTCCATTTTCCACGATATTCAAGCTATCAGGCAGGACTTTATGACAGCAATATGCAAAATATATTTACTCTTTTAAAATTTGTTCCACCCAGTTTTACACCAGGTTATCATAAATTTAATGAATATCGCTACTATGTAATGAGACTCCCAGAAGATCGATATTTTGGTGCAAAATACCTTGTTATTTCCAAAAAAGAGAATAGTATGGAAATATATTTGACAGTATTAATGATAATAGTTGGAATTGTTATAATGCTCTTTTTACTGACTTGGATGGTATTTAGAAACTTTGCAAGACCTTTTGAAATTATAAATCAACAACTAGATAACTTTATTAAAGACTCTATGCACGAAATAAATACTCCACTAAGCATTATACAACTCAATGCAGATCTTTTTGCTAGAAAATTTGGCTCTAGCAAATACCTTACACGCATTAAAGCAGCTGCAAAAACATTGGCAACGATCTATAACGATATGGATTATTTAATTAAAAAAGAGAAATTAACATATGAAAAAGAGAGAATTGACTTTTCAAAATTTTTACAGACACAAGTTGACTATTTTAAAGAGGTTGCTACTCTTAGAGAGATAGAGATTTATACAAAAATTGATAATGAAGTATTTATAAACTTCAACCCTACAAAACTACAAAGAATAGTAGATAATACACTCTCTAATGCTATTAAATATAGCCATGAAAGAGGTAAAGTTTTTGTAGAATTGAAAAAAAATGGTACTAACACAATATTTAGTATTAAAGATGAAGGTGTAGGTATGAAAGAGCCTGAAAAAGTCTTTGAACGTTATTATAGAGAAGATAGTTTCAAAGGGGGATTTGGTATAGGTTTAAATATTGTTAAAAACATTGCAGATCAAGAAGGCATAATAATCGAAGTTGACTCTAAATTAGGTAAAGGAAGCACCTTTACCTATATTTTTGAGACTCTTTAATCATTGACTTTTTGCAATAATTCAACCATATCAACTTGTGCTTTTTCAAGAACTTTAACTGATTCTGGGTCATCAATTGCAAGAGTTGAGATCCAGTTGTAAACATTTGGATATACAATTTTTACATTATTAGACCCTTTTTTCTTATATAGAGCCATTGTGCAAGGAGCAAAAACTCCAGCTTCAGGATGGATTTTTGATACTGTATATATGACCTTCAGTTTACAAAGCGAATATGTGTCATAAAAATCATAAATTTTAATATTATTTTCATTAAGAAAATAGTTACTGTCAAAAAAGTTTGCCATTACAAAACCAATAGGTTTTAAACCATCCTCAATAACCATCTCTATCTCTTCTTTAAACTCCTCAATATCTATATCTTCATCATCAATCTCTACCTCAAAACGGGTCAAAAGTTTATTTGTAATAGCTTTTGGAGTATAGTTAAACTTCACCCTTTTTGCTCCAGGCAATGCTTTAAGTAGAGTCTCTATATTTTTAGCTTCTAACTTTTGTAGTAACTCATTATTATATGATAATCCCAATATCTTTGCCTGGGCAGAAGAGCTTAAAACACCTGCATAAATTGCATCATCACCCTTTTTTTGGTAGATAACAATAGAAAAAGGAGCAAATACTCCAGACTCTTCATATTTGACTAACAAATCTTTAGTGATTTCAGGATAATAGAGTGTCATCAAATTATAAATTGAAAAATCAGTATCTTTAAATTGCTTAATAAAAGGTCCATTCATATCACGATTGGCTTCTACTATATATCCTGCTTTAATAAAAGTATCTTCAATAGATTTAGTAGTTATCTTGTCACTTTTTTTAACATTAAATAGAATAATATCTTTATTGTCAGCATATGCACCTGTAAATATTAACAAAACAATAATAAATTTAAGAATTTTTTTCATTAGTTCATCCTCCTTGTTTTTATGGTCGAATATATACCCAACCTTTTAAATCTCTTTCAACCAGCTCTACTATACCGGCAGTTACAATCTCAACATCTTCTATTAAATCTTCAGGTTTGATCTTTAAAGTACGCATAGTATTGCCACAAGCAATAAACTCTACATCATAAGTTTGCAATGAACGCACTCTAACAGCAATCTTTTTCTCTTTTTTCAGCAATGTACGAATCCCTTTTGAGTAACAGATAATTGCTATCTCTACATTCTCAGGTCCATAAAATTTCATGACATTGTTTGCTGAACTTAATACATGATTTATAGACTCATCATCTCCTTTTGTTATAGGAAAAACAATCTTTCTTGGATTATCAATTGAAGGCTTTGGTTCTGCAAATTCTGTATCTGCAAAAGATAATACAAAAACCATCATTAGCAATAGAATCTGCTTCATCTCTCATCTCCTTCAGAATGCTTTACCTCTTTTAGAATTGTTAAAAAATCATCTTTCATCCAAGCCCCCGGAACTGTTTTTAGCACACTGCCATCGCTATTAAGAAAAATAAAAGTTGGTGTCATACTCCACTTAAGATTATTTGGAAGTTTTTGGCGACTCACATCAACACGTACAGGAATAAAGTCTGATGAAATTAAAGCAACTACATCTGGATCTTTAAGTGTTGTTTCTTCCATCTTTATACAGTAGTGACAGGTTGGACTAGTCACTTCTATCATAATAATTTTTCCTAGCCTTTTGGCTAAACTAAACGCTTTTTGATAGTCAACATATTGAAGCTCATTTACCTCTTTTACAGGTGGCAGATAAAAGTAGATCCATTCTGCCACAGCTTCCATCTCTTCATCACTGATTTTACCTTTAAAAGAGGGCATTGTATTGAAATAAGAGAGTATCTCTGGCAAACAAATACTCTTTTGCTTATCTGGATGAAGCAGATAATTTTGAATAAATGCAGTAACCTCCATTAACTGTATATCTTTATCCCCTTTTGGGTCACCTATTCTCTGTTTTAAACGGTATGAAAGCTGGTTAACAGTTGGTGCTTTAAGATGAAGAAGAGTATTATTTTGCTCCATAAAATTCTTCATCAAAACTTCAACTGGAACATAGAGTTGATGACAAGATGAACACTTTTTCTTATATACTTCTTCTCCATCTATACCAAACAAGGACAAAGAGAAAAACAATAAAATCCACAAATATTTCATTCACTCTCCCATTCCAACTCTTCATAAGCTTTAATAACATTTTTACCATGCAACATTTTATAAAGTACCATTTTATGATACTCAGGCAAGTAAACCTTTTTGGTAACATCTACCATATCAATATCATCTTCAATAGCCCTTTTAACCTCTATATAGAGTTTGTTTAAATAGGCTTCAATAAAATTCATTGCATCGCTGCCTGTTTTATAGCCATGACCACCAACCATTACACTCCATTGCAAATTTTTAAGTTTTTTAACTGCTTTTAACCATCCTGAAAGTGAACCGTCTCGTAATGATGGAAGTCTGTCATTAAAAACCAAATCACCAGCTAACAAAATCTTCTCATTAGGAATAAAAACTGCAATATCACTAAAAGTATGTGCTGGATGAGAAAAAGCAAGAATTTGCAAAGTAATATTGCCTATTTTAAGTGTTCTGGAATCAGAAATAAGGCGATCAGGAGCTACTGGAACAGTTCCTTTATAAAATAAAGGCTTTATAGCTATTTCTATGCGTGTTGGAGTAGCCAAATGATTACTGGAAAAGTTTTTGGGTCCATAAATCATTACACCTTTTTCATGATAAAAGCCATTACCAAGCCAGTGATCATCATGCACATGCGAGTTAAAAACTGCCAAAACAGGCTGTGTCTTTACACTCTGCATAACACTAAAAGCCTCTTTTGCATAGAGATAAGTGGGTCCACTGTCAAAAACAATCCAGCCACTGCCGGCATCAATATAGCAAGTGTTTACCATATTGCCGTTATTTTCAGTGTTTGGAACCTGAAGATCACCAAAAAAACAGTATAGCTTTGGTGCTACCTGCTTTGGGCTCAAGCCATACTCCTGCGACCAGAGCATCATACAACTTACAAACAGCAGGAGTAGACTCTTTTTCATACTATTTTCCTAAATTAAAATAGATAGTTCAGCTCAAAACGATACTCATTATATGAAGGATCGCTTTTTGTTACAGTTCCTGTTTGAGGATCTCCATTAACTAATCCTATACGAACACGTGCTTCCAATCCTGGGAAAGATTTGATTTTTTGAATAGCATCTAAATGAATTACCTGCGTATCTGCCTGAACACCAGGTTTATTATCATCAAAATCTTGAATTGCATATCTGAACATTGCAGTTAACCCAGGGACAAGACCTGCTTTATCAAAGCTATAGTCACCACGAATCATATATGTTTTAGTATTTGCATACCAGTTATACTGAGCCATAGCTCTTGTAAAACCACCTGTAGGGAATCCTCGCCACGGTGCTACAATGTCTGCTTCATCAGCAATTTTTGAATAACCAAGTCTAAATTTCCAAGCTTGATTGCTCTTAATGTCAACTCTAGCAGCAAACAACCAGCTATCAAGGCTATATTTATTTGTATATCCAGTAACATCTCCTTTAAGGTTTGCAACTGCAACAGGTCCTGTAGAAATAGCTGCAAATTTATCACCAACTCCACCATCAAACTGTTTCATATATCTTACACCTGGAATGATCTTTAAACCACCAGCAGGAATTGTGTAGTAAGCTTCTACTGTAGCAGATGATACAACATCTGGAACTGCTGTATAGTTAGCTTTTAGTTTCAGATTTTTTATAGATTTATTTGCAGCTTCCAATACAACAAGATCGTGGTTCGGATCCATACCCGCTGCAAGGAAATTACTATAAGACAACGATCTATTAACTGCAGAATCATCATTATTTGCCCAAGATTCTTTAGTATTATCATAACCATCATCTACAGTGTTATATGTAATTACATCATGAAAACTAGTATGGTCACGAAGTTTTTGTTTTGTAAGGTAAGCAGCTTTTAGAGTTGTTTTTGGAAGATCTTTTGAGACAACAGTAACACCTTCAAATGTATTTGGGATCATCTTTGTATCGTTACTTTTTGTCAAAAAGCTTTCAAAAATTTGTCGTCCAACTCTAACTTTGGTTTTGTTTAAGCGGTACTGCATATATGCTTGTGCAAGTACTGTCATACCCCAATCACCAGTAGCTTTTACATTGTATCTGCTTGTTGTATCTTTACCTGCTTTTATGAAACCAACATCTGCATCATCCATATGCCAAGGACTTTGTGATGTATAAAGTCCTGCCATACCACTGAAACCTTTATATTCAGCCGATTTATAGAGTAAACTTCCTCCAAATCCTGCTGCCCAGTTATCTTGATTTTTTGATGTTTCTTCTTTCCAGTCCCATTTAAAAGTATTTATACGAATACGTCCATAAAACATACCTTCAGTCAACATGTCTTTTAGACTATCAACCTTTGGAGGAACTTTGTTAAATACTAATGTTCTGTTTGCTTTAAGTGTTACTTTAGGCTTATCTGCTGCATTTAAAGAGATACCTACACCTACGGCCATCAAAGCTGCCAAGCTTAATTTAATCATTTTCATTATTCAACCTTTCATTACATTATGCTACAATTTAATGCTTTTTTTCTAACGTAAAGTGCCTCACTTAGGTCTGTTTTTATAGGAGTAGGAATGAGCAAACCAAAAAGTGAGGCACGGAAACGACTACTAACAAATACCCCCTGCCTTAGGACAGCCGCATCCTACATCTACAACATTTACATTAGATGTTCTAGATATATCGACAGTACCTTTTTTCTTAATATAATCAGCTGTAATATCATAAACAGGACGAATCTTACTTTCACGAAGATTTTTTCCTGCACTTTGAAGATTACCACCCCAAGCTGAAACTACATAATTCCTGTTTGGATCAAGCGGTTTACCATTAACTTTTAAGTTGGAGATACGCTTTCCACTTGGTGCACCAATCTTAATGTCATAAGTTACACCTGTTAAACGACTCATATCTCCACCTTGCTGGTATAGAGGATTGGCATTGAAAACATTATCGGCAATATCTTCAAGCAATTGAGCTATTCTTGCTCCTTGCAACTCAAAAGTATACACTTCAGGATATGTAATTGCTGTCATCTCATAAACATTATCCATTAAAATATCATCTCCAGGTAATAGAGTGGTTCCCCATCGATACCCAGGAGTAAATGTGATCTCATTATCCATCTCATCATGAATTGCTTCACCAATTAATGCATCAAATGTAGAGTAGAATGTATCTCTCTTATAGAGCAAACCTTTAGTTTTGCCAAGTACTTGATTCAACTCTTTATCATAAGGTTTATAGAGAGCATCAACCAACTCTATTCCCTTCTTATCAGGTGTGATCAAGTTTGATGCTATTGGAATTAGTTTATAGTTATAATCAACTACTCTTTTGTTCTTAATATCTATATCAAGACGACCAACATATTTGCCGTGGCTTCCGGCAATAATGATAACAGTACCGTTAATTGTGATCGGCTTAGGTCCAGGGTCATGAGTATGTCCACTTAAAATAAAGTCTATACCATGCACTTTTCTGGCAACTTCCTGATCTACACTAAAACCGTCATGGCTGAGTAGAACTACACAATCAACCTTCTTATCTTTACGTAGCTCATCTACATACTCTTGAAGAGTATCAAGGCGTAAACCAAAACTCCACCCTTCAGTAAAACGTTTTGGATTAGCTGTTGATGTAAATGGAAATGATTGACCAATAATGCCTACCTTAGCTCCACCAACCTCTTTAATGGTATATGGCTTAAATACAAGCTCTTCAAACTCATCACTAAATGGATCGTTATCGACTATATTCTGGGAGATAAAATCTGCCTCAAGCATATCAATCAGCTCAAGTACACGCTCTTTTCCGTATGTAAACTCCCAATGTCCAACCATTACATCAACACCAAGATAATTTTGAGCCTTTACAATAGCCTCACCGCCTGTTTTAAGTGCAACTGCTGTTCCTTGCCATGTATCACCTGAATCAAGCAACAGTACATTATCTTTGCCACGATCTCGGCGTACCTCATCAACAACTGTTTTTATATAAGCTATACCTCCCATTTTTCCAAACTTTTTGGCAAGCTCTTCAAAATTTAGGTAAGTATCAAAATAACCTTCTAAAGTTCCTGGTTTTACACCATAAAACTCTGCAAAACTCTTGCCACATAAAAAGCCCGGAGTACCAGTTAAATTTGAAGCAGAAATAAGAGTAGAAGGCTCACGCCAATAGAGTGGTTTTATATGTGCATGCAAGTCGCAAATGTGTAACAGCGATACATTACCTACCGATTTAAAATCCATAATATCTGTAGCAGTCACCTCATCAATACGTTTAGAGGTTCCTGCCATTAAATTACCGCCTGCTCCTAAAAAACCCAAAGCTGCGGCAATTTGTAAAAAATCCCTTCGGTTTATATCCATAATAGTATCCTTCTTATCGCTTCAATCCGGGGATGGAAATCTTTTTATCTTTCTTTTTTGCCAGATTGGTTACATAAACTTCTAAAGCCACCATTTCTTTACTACCTATAGGAAGTACTGCCAAAAGAGCATTTTTCATACACCCCTGAAAACGGCGTTGTAGTGTTCTAAGAGATGATTTTGTCATTCGATATGCAGGCCAAGTTCCACCAGCATTTACATCACCGAGATTTGGTAATGGCTGTGTACGTAAAATTAGTCCAACAACCTCTTTTGAGTGGCAACTGTTGCAAGAAAGCCCCCGTTTCCCTCTTTTGGTCATAAACATTTTCTCTCCGAGTTTGAAACTTTCTTGCATCTTTTTATTGGCATTTACATCAATATTGATTTGCTCATCATTTGCCAAAGATTTTGCATATGCAAGCATTTCAAACATTTCACTACTTTTAAGTTTATATGGCTTGTGTCCGTTAAGATACATAACTGCCTGCAGTACCTGATCAAGTCCTAAAACCTCATCCACTTGAGGAATGTAGCGTGGAAATGAAGCTATTGTCTTTGGCAACTCATCTACTTTTACACCAAGAAATTTAGCCAAAGCCTCTTCTGTTACCAATTCATCAAACAGTTCACTTCCCTCTTCAACAAAAATATCAGCCGGATTATTCTCAAGCATCTCCTGATAAAGAGCACGATCTGCATCTGACATACTAAACTGTTCAGAAGCCATTGTTAGTGAAACAGTCAATGCTGAAGCAGCTATGAGTGATATCATCTTTCTCATTGATTATCCTTTTTTAGGCTTGACCTTTTTGGTCTTTTCGTGCACTTCACCCTGATTATCTTTATAAACTACTTTTATAACTCCACGACCTGTTATTTTCATATTTATAGAGAAATATGGGTTAGTAGAGACTGACTCCCAAACGATCATTTTTGTAACAAGTTGATCATTATAGAAAAACTGTACATCATTAATGTAATGCGCCGGAATAATCTTCCCTGTCTTTTTATCTTTGCGCATACCTGTATCCATTGGATGAATAACAATAAAATCAACTTTGACTGTATCGCCTACTTTATACTTTTTAGGTTTTATTTTAATAAGTGATTTTCGTTTTGCCATAATTTTCTCCTTTTCCTATCAACCGCATCCGCCGATGGTTACTTTTACACTTTTGTGCGCCTTAATAAATGTTCCGTCTCTAAGTTCAGCAACTGCTACAACTTCCTGTGTTCCGCCAAGCTTAATGCGCGTAGCAAAGTATGCTTTCCC
The DNA here is from genome assembly GCF_900115615.1 of Hydrogenimonas thermophila. Classification (NCBI taxonomy): domain Bacteria; kingdom Pseudomonadati; phylum Campylobacterota; class Epsilonproteobacteria; order Campylobacterales; family Hydrogenimonadaceae; genus Hydrogenimonas; species Hydrogenimonas thermophila. Next base: position 31,783 of record NZ_FOXB01000016.1, read on the forward strand.
ATTTAGCGGTGTTAAAAATACATCTGCACATCTTGCATTAGAGTTTTTAGTTGCCAATACATGAATTGACTTGACATAATTATTTGGCTCCATTGGATAATCAACAGTAACTTTTACCGGTACAACAGCACCATTTTCCGCAATTTCAGGAACTACCAAATTTACTTTGTCTGAATCTTTTGCACCTTTTCCATTTGTGATGATCTCAAGTGCTTTTTTATAAGAGATCTCATTTGGACTTTTTGGTTTTTTACCTGCCCCCAGTGAAATGGTTGGCGCTCCTACAGCCGTTAATGCACAAGCACCAGCCAATCCTTTTAAAAATCCTCTTCTTTCCATTATTTTCTCCTTTAGCTCTTATTTTTTTTCACTCACAACATAAGATGTAATATCGCAAATTTCACGAGGCGTAAACAGACCTGTTGTTAGATTTACAGTCATATGTGTATTTGGATTGTGTACACGTGGATCAGCTATCTGCTGATAGACATACTCATATGTCCTAACACCAGTATCTATGAAGTGTTTTTTGTAGTTATGAAGATCAGGGCCTATGTTTCCACCGCCTTTAGCACCCTCTATATTGTGACAAGCTACACAGTTTCCATACTGTTTAGGCTTTTTCTTGCCACCTGCAATTACAAACTTTGCTAACCCTTTTGGCGGTTTGCTTTTTGCTTTTTTTCCGTTGAGATTATGAAAGATATATTCGCCTCTAGCTATTGCCAAAGGATCTGTTATAATACACTCTTTTGGCATTACATACTTTTTTGGCGGTGCAAGTTTATCTTTTTTCAAGATTTTACTTGCATCCGGCATTTCTACAATACTTTTGAGATCAGCAGAATATAGCGTCTCAGAAAGACAAAATGCCAGTAATCCGGCACTAAGCATCAAGCTTCTGTTCCGATGCATGTTAAACTCCTAAATTTAAGTTCAACAGCATCGTAACAATTAATTGTAAATTTTTAGTAAATTTTCTCTATATATACATATTTAAAAAACTAATCTATCTGCTTACTCTTTCGATGGTACCTTTGTACAATCTCTGGATCTGGATGAAGAGTAGTTTTGGCTTTCTCTTTGCCTTTGTAAGGTATATGAGAAAGGACATATCGAATAGATTCTAATCTGGCAGATTTTTTGTCGTTGCTTTTAACAATAATCCAAGGAGAGTATGTAGTATGTGTTCTGCTAAACATCTCCTCTTTATAGTAGGTTATCTTATCCCACATCTTTTGTGCCTGCAAGTCTACAGGACTTAATTTCCACTGCTTCAAAGGATTGTTCATTCTCTCTTTAAATCTCTTTTTCTGCTCTTTTTTAGAAATGGAAAACCAAAATTTGATCATAATAATTCCATCATCTATAAGAGCGTGCTCTATTTCAGGGACTTCTTGCATAAACTTTTCATACTGCTCTTCAGTACAAAAACCAAATACCGGCTCTACAATAGCACGGTTATACCAGCTTCTATCAAAAAAGACTATTTCACCAGGATTAGGTAAGTGAGCAAAGTATCGTTGAAAGTAAAACTGTCCAGCTTCAACTTCTGTAGGTTTTGGTAGAGCTACAACTCTGTAGCGTCTTGGATTTAAACGCTCAGTAAAACGTTTTATTGCCCCACCTTTACCAGCAGCGTCACGCCCTTCAAAAATGATAAGTACACGTTTTTTATTTTCATAAACCCAGTTTTGAAGTTTGATCAACTCTACTTGAAGATTTATGAGATCCTCTTCATATCTTACTGTTTTTAATGTTTTTTCTAAACTTTTGCCTTTGGCAAGAAGACATAAGCCACTTTTAGTACATAAATCATCTAATGCTTTTTGAATATTTTTAATCTTTCTTTTCAGCTTTTTGTCATCAATACCCTTCTTTAACTCCTCAAGCTCCTCATATATCATTATTAATCCTTATTACTGTTGTTTTACACACAGTAATATTCTATTACTGAAGTGATTAATTTAACTTAAATTCAAAATAAAATTTCAGTTAGCTCAAGTGGTTTAGAAACACTCTTTATATGAGACATCTCTTTAGGCAAAACTTTTGAATACCCCCAAGATGCAAAAATGGCATTTACATTAGCCTGCTCTGCTGCCATTATATCTTTTGGGCTATCTCCTATCATCCATATCTCATCATAGTTTGCAGCTTCACAGATTTTATGGATCATCTCTGGGTGTGGTTTAGGATTTTTAACAAGATCTGCACCTACAATATCTTTAAAACATCTCTCTATTCCATTATTTTGTAAAATAAGTTTTGATGTAACAGTAGGTGCATTGGTTGCTACAAAAAGTTCGCATTTGGCCCCAAGAAGATGATCTAACACTTCAATAATTCCATCAAATGTTTTTGCATTTAGCAAACACTGTTTACTGTAATGCTCTTCAAATAAATTTTCAGCTTCTGGTTCATAATTTTTTACACCATAAAACTCATAAGCAAGATTTAACCCAGGTATATTCATTAACTTTGTAATCTCATCAGCACTCATTGGCTCAAGACCATAAATCTCTCGTCTTACATGGTTAATAGAAGCAGTAATATCTGCATGCGTATCTACCAGTGTTCCGTCAAGATCAAAAATAACTGTTTTCATAATTTAAAAAAATCTCCTATAATTTTAAATAGAATCCTCTATCTAAATCTGCCAAATCCTTATAAAAAATTGGTTCACTAAGATTCATACTCTTACAAAAATTAAAGATAGGTTCACGCTGATCATAACCCATTTCACAAACTAGATGAGGAATATCTCTATCTTTTGCTGTTAAGATAATTTTACGAAGTAATTCATCTCCTGACTCTCCTCCAATAAGAGCACTTTTTGGTTCAAACAAAACTGGTTTTGGCAAATCAAACTCTTTACAAATGTATGGAGGGTTGGAGACAATGATCTCTATATTTTTATCAATGTTGTCTAGCAGATTGGTATTATACAGTTCTATACGGCTTTCAAGACCATATCTATTTATATTTTTTTTTGCATAGTTTAAAGCATCTTCAGAGATATCTGTAGCAATAATTTTCAATTCTGGAAAAATTTTAGCTAGCATTATGCTTACTGCACCACTGCCTATGCCTATCTCACACATAACTTTTAGATTATGTTTGCGTATGATCTCAGCTGCTTTATCTACAAGTAGCTCTGTTTCAGGTCTTGCTATTAAAACACCTGGTCCTACTTCAAGCTCAATATCATAAAATGATACACGTCTAGTTATATACTCTATAGGCTCATACTCTTTTCTTCGTTTTACAAGTTTAAAAAACTCTTGAAGCTCACCAATCTCTTTATTACTATTCGTATGAAGCCATACTCTATCTTGATTAAGATAGTATGACATCAATATCTCAGCTTCCAAACGCGGTCTTTGTGCTATATTTGAAAGCTCTTTTGCAGCAGTACGCAACGCATCTTCTATTATCATATATTACAATCACCTTTAAGTGCTTCATCTCTATTTTCAAACTTTATACTTTTATCACCCAATGCTTTTAATCGCTCTACTACAGGTGGATGGGAATGATAAAAAAAGATTGTAAGTTTATGAGATAGAGGAAAACTCTTATTTTCATCAACCAGTTTTTTAAGTGCACTTATTAAGTCTTCACTATTTCCATGAATTTCAACAGCATATCTATCTGCTTCATACTCATTACGTCTGCTCACAAGGCTCATAACAGGCATAAATATAAACAGATATACAGAAATCAAAAGCATAAATAGAATCTCTATCATTGCAGGAGTCTCTCTAACTCCAAGCTCCATAAATAGTTGCGAAGGAAGATGTCCTAAAATATAAAATCCAACAAATAAAATTGCTCCTAGCATTGCAATATTTTTATATATATCATTATGTTTAAAGTGACCAAGTTCATGTCCTAAAACAGCTAAAAGTTCATTATTGCTGAGTTTATCAAGCAGAGTATCAAATAAAACTACCCGTTTTGATTTGCCAAGACCTCCAAAATATGCATTTAATCTTGCATCACGCTTACTTGCATCAACAACAAATACCCCTTCACTCTCAAATCCACTTTTTTGGAGTAAATTTTTTATTTTTTCACTTAAAGCTTCATCTTTAAGAGGTGTAAACTTGTTGAACATTGGTGCAATGTATGTTGGAAAAAGAAGGTTAAGCAGTACAATTACAGAGAAGATAAGTAAGAAACTGAAAAACCACCAAGATGGAACATTAATAATGATCCAAGCTACTGACGCACTTAAAATAGATGCTATTATTAAAGTTAACAATCCACCTTTTATCTGATCTTTTATAAAAAGTTCCGGAGTTGAGTGATTAAATTTAAATCTCTCATCAATAACAAAAGTTTGATATATAGTAAATGGCAACTCTACAATATAGTTAACTATTAAAAATATATTTACGGCTATAGCCGCTTGTATAACTGGGTCAATATTCCAAGTCATTGTATCTATCCACCGTATTCCCCACGAAAGCCAAAAGATAAAGAGAGCATACTCAACAAGCGTTTCTAAAATTTTAAGACGCTCATTGGTAATGAGATACTTTGCAGACTTTATCCAGCTACTTGGTTTCATAAGTACAGGAGGCATATCTTTTGCTTTTGAAACATACCCTATTTGCATAACACTTATATATATCTTTATCAATACATACAAAAAGAATATAATAGATAAAACTTCAACCATTTTTTACTATCCTTTTATTCAGATTAGGTGGATTATAGCCAATATAGGTTAAAATTCCATTCAATAATATTAATTTAACTCAACTTTATAAGAAAAGGTATCTATGGCACTTGTAGACCTACTGGAAGTCGATAAACAGTTTGAATCGCAGATTATTTTTCAAGGCATAAATTTTCATATTGATGAGTATGAACGCATTGTTATTGTTGGACGAAATGGTAGTGGTAAATCAACACTAATGAAGATAGTCAGTGGTGAAATTGAACCAGATGCAGGAAAAAGAATTGTTAGACAAGGGTTAAAAATTGAGATGCTGGCTCAGCAACCAGTGTTTGAAGCGGGACTTAGTGTACGAGAAGCTATAGAAAATGAGTTGACTGAAATCCAAGAAGCAAAAAAAAGATATGAAGTTATCTCTGCAAAATTGGCTGAAGATTTTGACAATAAATCACTGCTTGAAGAGCATTCAAAGCTATCAGCTTTTTTGGATTTCCACAATGCTTGGAACCTTGATGATAAAATTGAGCGTATTTTAAAAGAGTTTGATCTTAAAATTTATGAAGTTCGTCCTGTAAACCTACTAAGTGGGGGAGAACAAAGACGTGTAGCTCTTGCCTCATTACTTCTTAAAAAGCCAGATATTCTTTTATTAGATGAGCCAACCAACCATCTTGATGTGTATATGGTTGAATTTTTAGAAGAGTTACTTCTTAAAGAGAAATTTACACTATTGCTTATATCTCACGACAGATACTTCATAGACCGCATAGCCACACGAACAGTTGAGATAGATGATCATAAACTTCGTAGTTTTAAAGGTGGATATGAGAGCTATCTGCAACAAAAAGAGGCTCTTTTGCATGCAATGCGTAAAGAGCATGAAAATCTTTTAAAACTTCTAAAAGCTGAAGAGGAGTGGCTTAACCGTGGTGTAAAAGCTCGTCTAAAACGTAATGAAGGAAGAAAAAAACGTGTTTTAGAGATGAGAGAGCAGGCAAAGAAAAATCCTGCAATGATACGAAAAATAAAGCTGGAATTGGAAAGAGAAAAGCACCACTTTAATCGTGAAGATGGAGTAAGCCGCAAAAAAGTACTCTTTGAGATAGAACATCTTGAAAAAAGGCTTGGCGATAAACTTCTTATACACAACTTTTCAAACAGAATACTTCAAAAAGATCGCATAGCTATTGTTGGTAAAAATGGTAGCGGTAAATCAACACTTTTAAAACTTCTTCTTGGAAGAGAAAAGCCAGATGGAGGAGTCATAAAACGTGGAGATTTTACTATAGGTTACTTTGATCAGCACCGTGAAATGTTAGATGACAATAAAAACCTTATAGAGACTTTCTGTCCATTTGGCGGTGACAGGGTTGATGTACAGGGTAAAAATATGCACGTATTTGGATATCTTAAAAATTTCCTCTTTCCAAAGGAGTATTTGGATAAAAAGATAGGAGTACTAAGCGGTGGTGAAAAGAATCGTGTTGCACTTGCCCTGCTTTTTACTAAAAAGGTTGACTGCCTAATTTTGGATGAACCAACTAACGACCTTGATATTCCAACAATTAACATTTTAGAAGAGTATCTGCTAAATTTCCCAGGTGCACTCATCTTTGTAAGCCACGATAGATACTTTGTAGATAAAATTGCAAAGAAACTATTTATATTTAAAGGTGAAGGTATTGTTGAAGAGAGTTATCAACCCTACTCTGAATTTCTTGCTATTGAAAAAGAGATTAAAAATATTGAGCAGTTTGAACACGAAATTGAGATAGAAAAAGAGAAACCAAAAGTTGAGCCTAAAAAACGTAAGAAAAAATTGAGTTATAATGAAAAACGCGAGTTAGAGTCACTGCCTGAAGAGATAGAGTCACTTGAAAACCGTATTGCAGAGATTAATGCTTGCCTTGCAGACCCTAAGTGTTACCAAGAAAAAGGTATTCAAAATCTAACTGATGAATTAAATAAACTGGAAGTTGAGTATAATTTAAAAGCTGATCGATACCTTGAACTTTTAGAATTGCAAGAAGAGCTGGAAGGAGAGTAAAGAATGGAAAATAGTCAACAAATATCGTTAACAACAATTCAAGATGAGATTCGTAATGAAACAGGAGTCATGCTCTACTTTTGGGGTGAGCATTGCAATGTCTGTCATGCTCTGCAACCCAAACTCTTTGAAGCATTTGAAGAAAATTTTCCAGCCATTAAACTAATCACCATAGATGTTGCTGAACATGCCAATATTGCCGCACACTTTGGTGTTTTCTCGATTCCAACAGCGATCATATTTTTAGATGGAAAAGAGTTTGCCCGTGTCAGTCGAAATGTGAGTATTCCAGCACTTATCAAGCAAATAGAACGTCCATACAAAATCTTGACATTATAAAATTTCTTCCAACAACTATTCTAGTATCAGACATTTACTAACCTTACATAATTTGAAGATTTTTACGATTTGAGCTAAAAAATTGCATGATTAAAAATGCATAAAGTTATTTATTAAATTAACTTAAATTTATAATGTCGTTCGAAATACAATTGGGGTAGACTGCTCTTATCTCTTATGAAAGGAGTTGCCATGAAAAAAATACTCTTGGCACTTGGACTAGGAATTATAATGTTGGTCGCTGGTCAAGCTGAAAAACCTTTGACTCCAGAGCAAAAAGCTCTAAAAAATACGATGCAAACCTTGTCCAAAGGACTGATGCGCATTCAAAAAGCAATTTTATACAATAACAAACAGGAACTACTTGCAGGTATACGAATGCTTAAAACAGTAGAGACAGGCTTTTTGACAAGACATGGTGAAGCATTAAAAAAGTATATGCCCAAAAATCCAAATTTTGCTATAAGTTTTGCAAAACTTAGTGAAAAGAATATCGAACGCTATGTCCGTATGATGCGAAGCGACATCTATTCAAAACGCGACTACAGCAGAATAACAGCGGGTTATACCCATATCATGCAAGAGTGTATAGGCTGTCATCAAAAAATAAGACAATGGAAATGGGAAGAAAATTAATTTAAATATATTAAACTAAGGGTGCCTTTTCATAGAGTTACCTGCCAAATAACCGCTTGCCCAGGCAAAGTGGAGATTATACCCTCCCCTTTTGCCAACAATATCGAGTACTTCACCTGCAAAATAGAGACCAGCAACCTTTTTTGATTCCATTGTTTTAGGATCAACTTCAGCTGTATCTACACCACCACCTGCCACTTCAGCATGTTTGTATCCATGTGTATCTGTAACATCAAAACGCCAATCAAGAGTTTGAGATGCTATACGTCTTAACAGTTTTGCTCCAGCTTCAACTGCCAATATAGTACTATCTATCTTTAAAGAGTCAATAAGTACTTGTACTATCTTATATGGTAACAACCCTTCTAAAAGTGATTCTATTGTTAAATAAGGTGCCAGCTTTGCTGTACGTTGTAAATATGATACTAATGCTTGACGATCAAATGATGGTAAAAGATTAACTCCAATTGTTACCTTCTCTCCTTGAGTAAGTGCCGGTACAGCAAAAGATGATATATCAAGTATGGCAAACCCTGAAACACCATAGCGTGTAAATAGCAGATCACCTCCTATTGTTACCTCTTTTTTTCCATTTATGTATAGTGTTACTTCAGCATCACACTTTACACCACTCATTCGCTCATGCCATCTATCTGCTAAATGTAAACCTACTAACGTTGGATAAGTTGGAACTATTGTATGACCAAAAGATTTGGCAAACTTGTAACCGCTATCACTACCGCCAAGCTGTGGTGCTGCAGGTGAGCCTGTAGAGATTAGAAGTTTGTTATAACTCTCTTTTTTATCAGAAGTTTCAACAACAAATTTGTCTGAAACCTTTTTAACAGAATTAACAGTTGTTTGTGTAACTATCTTAACACCAAGGTAGAGCGTATAACATTTCAAAGAGTTTTGAACAGATTTAGCTGTATTGCTAAGTGGATAACATCGTCCATCAGGCTTAGCTTCAAGCAATAGCCCAATCGATTCACAAAAACGCTCAAAAGCTTTAAAATCAAACTGTTTAAGTGCAAAATTTACAAAAGATGGATGACGACCAAAATAGTCATTAAAAGATAGTGAAGTGTTGGAAATGTTACATCTTCCATTACCGGAAGCTAGGATCTTTTTACCAACTTCACTGTTTTGTTCGTAAAGATCTACTTTGACTCCGGCTTTGGCAGCTGTGATAGCTGCCATTAGCCCTGCGGCTCCACCGCCTATAATGGCTACGTGCATTATATAAACTTAAGAATCTCTTCCTCAATCTTCTCTTTATCAATTACCGTTTTATGAACAATCGGTTTTTCAAAGAGTTCAGCAATCATTTTAGGTACAGGTACATTAAACTTCTCACTGATCCACTTCAATGCATCAAGATCACGCTCCACTTCTCGTCCTAGAGCTTCACAAACAGTTGGACTAAATTTCGTCCACTCAGCAGTTGAATAGATGATTGTTTTAAGGCTCTTTTTTCGTAAGTTTTTATATGCTTTAAAACATGTAGCTGTATGAGGGTCCATAATATACCCTTTTTTGGCATACTCAGCTATAACCTCCTTACCCTCTTCATCACTGCTGAATGTTGCATCAAAATCTTCACGTAGAATCTCTAGCTCTTCGTGAGTTAGCTTATATTTGCCATTTTCAGCCAAATCATCCATTAATTGCTTAGTTCTGCTACTTCCAAACTTATCAAAAAGGATACGTTCAACATTAGATGACTTCAAAATATCCATTGCAGGAGATGTTGTTTGAATAAGTGACTTGCAAGTAAGGTCATACTCACCTTTTGTAATCAGATCAGTTAGAATATTGTTTATATTGGATGAAATCAGAATTTTTTCAACAGGCAATCCCATTTTCTTTGCATAGTAACCACCTAAAGCATTTCCGAAGTTTCCACTTGGAACTACAAGATAGACTGTTTCGCCTAAGCTGATTTCACCACGTTTTACAAGCTCTAAATAGCTATGAACATGGTAAATAATTTGGAAAATAATACGACCAAAGTTTACAGAGTTTGCGGCTGAAAGCTGTGTATTGCTCTCTTGCAGTTTTGCTTTGAAACTATCACTTGCAAGTAAGCTTTTTAGTGCTGTTTGGGCATCATCAAAGTCACCATTTATTCCGATCACCTTTTCATTGTTTGCCTCTTCAGTAACCATCTGCAAACGCTGAACATCACTTGTTCCACCACCAGGGTATAGACAAGCCACTTTTACATTTGATGCATTTTTAAAAGTTTCTAATGTTGCAGGACCTGTATCACCGCTTGTAGCCGCCATAATTAGGTAGTGCTCTTTGCGTTTTTCAGCAAGTTTGGAGAGAATGTAGCCAAATGGCTGAAGTGCCATATCTTTAAAAGCACGAGTTGGTCCATGCCACAACTCACTTACGAAAGCATCATCTTCTACTTTTTTCAATGGTACCGGATCATTTGGATCATCAAATGCATCATAACGATCAAGAGCAGCATTAAGATCAACTTCCGCTATATCTACATCAAACTTCTCAAAAAGTGCTTTGCAAAGCTCTTTGTAGTGACTATTGGAGTGTGCTTTAAAAAAGTCAAAATCAAGAGTTGGCAGCTTTTTAGGAACATATAGCCCACCAAAACTTGCACTTGGACTTAAAATTGCCTGACTAAATGTAACTTCTGCTGGTTTTACTCCATCATTTCCACGAGTTTCTATAAATGTCATAGACTTTCCTGACTATTTTTTTGTGCGATTATATCTAAATCAAGCTATTTAACGACTGAATCGATCCAGTCTAAATAGTTATCATCCCCATCATCAATTTTTAAAACTAGGATTTCTGGAACTTCATAGCTATGCAGCTTTTTTATCTCTTTTTTTAGCTTTTTAACTTTTGAATCAACTGTTTTAATAATCATTAAAGACTCTCTTGAGTGTTGCACTTTGCCTTTCCATTTATATATTGAACGAATTTTAGGGACAATATTTACACAAGCAGCAAGAGACTTTTCTACAATTTTATATGCTATTCGCTCCGGTTCATCAAGTTTAGAAGCAGTCACAATAACCAAACGATATTTACTCATACTTTAATTCCTTCTAGCAAAATTAATGAACAATCTGTGTTCCAATTCCTTCACTCGTAAAAATTTCAAGCAAAATTGAATGCTCAATGCGTCCATCTATAATATGCGCTTTTTGAACACCGCCATTGATTGCTTCTAAACAAGCATCAACTTTAGGTACCATTCCACCGCTTATGACCCCTTCATTTTTAAGCAGATTTATCTTTTCTGTTCCAAGTGTTCCAATGAGATTTCCTTCACCATCTAAAACACCTGGAGTATCTGTCAAAAATACTACTTTACTTGCTTTCAATGCAACTGCTACTTTACTTGCTGCAAGGTCAGCATTTATATTAAACCCTGGTTCACCAGGATCTTTACTAGCAGCAATTGGTGCAATAACAGGTATAAAATCTTCATTCATTAAGTTTTGTACTACATCTGCATGAATCTCTTCAATTACACCTGTATAACCCCACTTACTTCTATCTTTTGCTCGTGCCTGAATAAAATGGGCATCCTTTCCACTTATTCCAATTGCCTTAGAGCCATGATCATTAAGCAGTGAAACAATCTCTTTATTTACCTCTCCACTAAGTACCATTTCAACTATGCGCATAGCCTCTTTTGTTGTTACTCTTTGCCCCTCTACAAACTCAGTTTTAATACCAAGATCAGATAAAAGCTGAGTAATCTTAGGACCACCACCATGCACTACAACAGGTTTAATACCTACTAGATGCATCAACACGATATCTTGTGCAAACTTCTCTTTAAGCTCTGGAGAAGTCTGAGCCGCTCCACCGTATTTAATAACAATAGTCTGACCTGCAAATTTTCTAATAAAAGGAAGTGTATCAAGAAGAGTCTGTACAACTTGCATTTTCTTTTTCACGGTATATCCTTAAATTTTAAAAGTCTTGAAAAAAATATTATGGACTATAATATATAGTGGCTTTTTTTGTACTGAACAGTTTTATATTAGGGACCGTTCAGAATTTTGTGTCAACAACCAATAGTTACTAAGATTATATCATAGCTCGAGAGCTTCCTCGAGCCTACCTTCGAAAAATATAGCCAGTTGTGAGAGTGTCCATCGGCATTATCCACTTTTTCTGTGCGTTCTGAATTCCCATATAGAGTAGTTTTAAAAGTGAATTTTCATTTGGAAATGCTCCTTTAGTTTTAGTTAATTTTCTGAACTGTCTATGTACAGATTCAATAATATTGGTTGTATATATAATACGTCTTATATCTGCTGAATATTTGAAGTAGTTAGAAAGATTATCCCATTTATTTCTCCAAGAGTTAATGACAATAGGATACTTTTTACCCCATTTCTCTTCAAGTTTATCAAGTTCAAGTTCGGCTGCTTCTTTGGAGATTGCCTGATAGACTTGTTTAAGATCTTTCATAAACTCTTTCTGGTTTTTAGAAGCCACATAACGCAATGAATTACGTATCTGATGAACGATACATAGTTGCACTTCTGTTTGTGGGAATATCGCATTGATTGCTTCTGGAAATCCTTTCAAACCATCAACACTGGCAATAAGGATATCTTCAACTCCACGATTGTTTAAATCACTAAGAACTTGTAACCAGAAGTTAGCACCTTCATTTTCTGAAAGGTATAGTCCAAGTATCTCTTTTTTCCCCTGAAGATTAACCCCAAGGATGGTATATACGGCTTTAGTTATATATTTGCCATTCTCTTTGATCTTATAATGTATTGCATCGAGCCATACAAATGGATAGATAGCTTCAAGTGGACGCTGTTGCCACTCTTTAAGAAGGGGA
>NZ_FOXB01000017.1 GCF_900115615.1 Hydrogenimonas thermophila
CTAATTCATCTTTATCTACTATCTCAAAAAAATCATATAATCTTGATCTCCCAGGTATTCGTATAAACTCTACTCCTAGTAATTTTTTTATCTCCTTCCTTTTAGCGTTTGCTTTCATCCATTTATATACCTCTATTGGATTCTTTGCTCCCATTAATATAGCTATTATCGATAAAAACATTATTACCGGCAAACTATACTGTCTCCCCTGTGGTCTTGCCTGTTCTGATATATGCTCTTTTAAAATTTTCAATAATTCTGGCTCCATTTTTTCTCCCGATATAAATATACTTTTTTGGCTTTATAGCAAAAAGTATTCCTTAGTATCGGAATGGGCTAGAAGTATGGTAATTCAAAATTAAGCATAAATTGTGCGACTGAAGTCGCATCCCCAATTGGGGTCGGGACTTTAGTCCCGAAAATTAGAGATTTTGCAAACTTGTAAGTCATTAAAATTAAGTTAAAGTTAGTTTTGAATTACCGTGAAATAGAAGGCATTTTAGACTTTTTCTGCTACAATTTCGGAATGAAAAACTTAATTATTTTATTTATTTTATCTTCTTTTCTTTTAGCAAAAGATTTCCGTGTAGCAAGTTATAATGTGGAAAACCTATTTGACTTGCAAAGAAGTGGCTCAGAATATACTGAGTATATTCCATTTACAAAGTATGGATGGAATAAAAGAGCTTTCAACATTAAAGTAAATAACATAGCTCAAGTTATTTGTGATATGAAGCCTGATATTATAGGCTTGCAAGAGATTGAAAGCGATTACTCACTTAAAGCACTTCAAATAGCTTTGAAAAGATGTGGTTTAAGAATGCCATATAGAGCTATAGCGAATAAAAAACCATCTACAGTAAAAACTGCCCTACTCTCCAAATATCCTATTATAAAAAAGCGTGAAATTGATCCTGACGGTAAATTGAGAAGCAGAAATATTTTAGAAGTTCTTTTAAATGTAGCTGGCAGACGACTATTTATATTTGTCAATCATTGGAAGTCACGCAGTGGGGCTGAGAGTAGAAGAATTACAAGTGCAAAAGCTTTAATGAAACGACTTTTGAAACTTCCAAAAAATAGTGATTATATTCTATTAGGTGATTTCAACAGTAATTGGGATGAATATAAAACTATATTAAGAACTCCTAGACTTAATGACACAAATGGAATAACAGGTATCAATCATATTCTTAAAACAATAAAAGATGACAAACTTGTAACTAAATTTAATATAAGATGGCCTTACCATTACGATCTATGGTTGGAATTACCCCCTGAAAAAAGATGGTCTCACAATTTTTTCGGTAAAAAGAGTGCACTTGATCATATTATTTTACCATATGGTATGTTTGACAATAAGGGAATAAACTATAAAGATAAAACATTTCATGTTTTTAAACCAAATTACCTTATTAAAAGAGATGGTTCAATTTTCAGATGGCAAGTTTCTGAAAAAGGGTATGGTAAACATTTAAATAGAGGGTACTCTGATCATTTACCAATATATGCAGAGTTTACAACCAAACCATTTATTTTAACAACAAAAAAGGTTGAAGTAGAAAGTCCATCTACTAAATTAGAAAAAAATATAGCTCATATTTCAGATCTTTACAATATGCCATTGGGATGGAAAAATATTACTATTCCTGAAGCAGTTGTGATTTATAAAAAGCCTCCCTTTGCCATTTTAAAAGAACCAAACGATCGTGCAATTTTGGTATATAAAGATATAAATGCTTTAAGATACTCTCATAAATATAAAGTTCTTGTAAAAGATCTATATGAGTACAGAGGTCTTCGTGAAATAACAAAACTTAAAGTATTAAAAGATTTGGGTAAAAGATATATCAATAACCTTTTATTAAAAAACTTCAAAGATTTAAATAAAAAAGAGTATATAAATGAAGTAGTAAAAAAAATTACCGGAAAATATAGAGATGGATATTTATACTATAAAAACGGTAAAAAGATTAAAATATATTTTAAAAATGGTGAATCTATTCCAGTAAATAATGAAACCGTTACATTAAAAAATATCCGTATAGGATTATATAAAAACAAACCAGAACTTGTAGTTGAATAGATTGGAGATATGACTATGATAAATTTAGAAATAAGCACAATTTTTACAGTCGCTCTTTTAGGTGCATTTGGACACTGCATAGGTATGTGTGGAGGATTTGTACTTGCATATACAGCTGCAAAAGTAGATCACCAGTGGTCTAAAACAAGACAAATTATTGTACATTTGCTCTACTCTTTAGGGCGTGTTACAAGCTATATGTTTATTGGTGCCCTGTTTGGCTATTTGGGACAAAAAGTCAGTTTTAATATGACAACAAAAGGCACTCTTTTTATAAGTGTAGGCATATTGATGCTTCTTATTGGTTTATCTCTTATTGGTAAAATAAAATTTCTAAACTCTATTGAATCTTCTATTGCTCAAAGTTCAATATTTGGCAAACTGTTTAAGGCTGTAATACACTCTAAAAGTCTTATGAGCTTCTACTTTATGGGAGTTCTTAATGGTTTGATTCCTTGCGGTTTGGTATATTTCTTTGCCACTGCCGCAATTGTAGCTGGTTCAGCTGTTAAAGGTGCTATTGTAATGGGAGTTTTTGGTGT
This sequence comes from Hydrogenimonas thermophila, assembly GCF_900115615.1. Lineage (NCBI taxonomy): Bacteria > Pseudomonadati > Campylobacterota > Epsilonproteobacteria > Campylobacterales > Hydrogenimonadaceae > Hydrogenimonas > Hydrogenimonas thermophila. The sequence goes on from NZ_FOXB01000017.1 coordinate 2,629, forward strand.
AGCGACAATACCAGCAATGATGGGTGTAGGTATCTTCTCATCAATAATTAAAGGAGCATCATACAGGCAACTGATTTTAAAGATTGCAGCAGTTGTTGTAATGCTTTTTGGACTCTTTACAGCTTATAAAGGGTATATAATGATCACTAATCCTGAAGTGATCAAGAAAAAAATGCATAAAATGCATCAAGAATTAAAGATACTTCCATCTCAAGAAAAATAGGTACTATAGATAGTTACAATCCAAATAAGTATAGTTAAAATTACAGCAAAAAGGACCATTGCACTTCCTGCATCTTTAGCATGTTTGGCTAAAGTATGATGCTCTTTTGTTACCAAATCAACAGTGCGTTCAATGGCACTATTGCCAAGCTCGGCAATAATGACAATGAACATAGAAAGAGCAAGTACAGATTTAGCTATAAAAGGCATTGGAGCGAAAAAGAGACCAATCCAAACAACAATAGTAATGGCTATTTCAATTTTAAAAGAGGTTTCATTTTTTAAAACCTCAAAAAAACCTTCAATAGCATAATTTGCATTTTTCCAAATGCTGTATTTTGGTTTATTGATCATCTTCTTTTTTCCAAAGCATTTTCATAGCATTTTATTCTTTGTTGCAATCTTTTTGACAAATATTTGCTAGATTCACCAAGCATTTGGTGTATCATCTTGGCATTTTCGAGAATAGTTTTTATTTTACTATCTTCCCATTCTGGTGGTGGCGGTAGCATACTACTTATTCTATCTGCCAATTTAGCCATAGCAATCTCTTTAGGCTGCTCAAGAATACGCATCAAAGAATCTCTTAACTGCTCTTCCTTTGGAAGCTCCACATTTTTAGTCATAGCCGAAACGCCTTCGGCAACCGCTTTGCCAAAATCTCTTTTTATATCTTTAAGGGTTATATCACTCTTTTCAACCACATCATGCAGCAGTGCTGTTACCACGGCAAGATCCAAATCAGCCTTCTCTCCTGCCATAAAAGCAGCAGTCACTTCATACGCTGCAGCAGTTGGATGAGTGATGTAAGGATCACCAAACTTGGTAATCTGACCATAATGAGCCCACGATGCTAGTCTAAGGGCTTTGTGAAATAGATCTGTATTTGGTATCATTCGTAAACTTTTGAAAGAAATTTGGATATGGAAGTTTACCAAAAATAAGGGGAAAAAAGAGTTGGAAAATCTAATAAAAATCGTACTAGAGGCAGGTAAACTGTTTCAAGAAGGCTTTAATGCTACAAAAGAGGTCCGTTATAAAGGAAGTGTTGACCTTGTAACACAATATGATGTAGCAGTAGAAAACCTATTAAAAGAGAAAATCTCAAAGTTGCTTCCAGAATATACGATTATTGGTGAAGAGAGTTCAGACGAGTTTACGCGTGCTACAAAGGCCATTTATATAGACCCTATAGATGGAACTACAAACTTTGTTCATAAAATTCCAGTTTGCGCTATATCTGTTGGAATTTGGATAGAAGGAAAAGCTGAGATAGCAATAGTTTACAATCCAATACTAAATGAACTCTTTTATGCAAAACGAAACGATGGAGCATTTTGTAATGGAAAAAAGATTTCAGTTACATCAACTGATTCGCTGCAACGCTCCCTTTTAGCAACAGGTTTTCCTTATACAAAAGTAGAAAAAGGACGAGATTACAGATGGGTTGTTAAAACTATGGAGAATCTCTTGCCTTATACACAGGATATTCGTCGTTTAGGTGCTGCTTCAATAGACCTTTGCTATGTTGCCAATGGTATTTTTGACGCTTTTTATGAATGTAATCTAAAACCTTGGGATGTAGCAGCAGGAATTTTACTAGTAGAAGAAGCTGGTGGTAAAGTTAGCAATCATAAAGGAGAAGCTTACAATTTAGGTGATCCTATTATTGTAGCAACCAATGGTTGCAATCATAATGCATTAATAGAAAAACTTGCAGATTATGAGGAGGAAGTTTAATGAAAACTCTAAAAAAAGAACAATGCGATCTACTGTTGCAAATAATCTCTACTCACTACCCAAATCAACAAATTTTGCATTTAACAGATGGTTGTAACAATCTTCATCAGGCTCTTTTTGAGTTCACAAAGACAAAAGGACATGAGTATGACCTACGTATGATCAATACAGAAATTAATGATTTACCTATTCAAGAGCATAACGATATTTTTATAAAACCACTTGATATCAATGCCAAAGTCTATAATCAACATTCAAAAAAGTATGAGAATATTTTTGTTACTTTAAACCCTGAGTATATTGAAGCTGATGCTGTAGGGATGTTTAAAAAATTCTTTCGTATAATGAAAAATGCCGGAGTAGTAGTAATTCTTATTCCAAAACGCGAACCATTACTTGATACCATAGATAAAAAACTTGAAGAGAGCTATTTTGTGGCAATAAACCATATTGATATTTTTGATGACTATGATGTAGTGACAGCTAAAAAGTTACATGGATGGGGAGCATACCAAGTGGGATTTTGAAATGTAATTTTAAAACTAAAGGAGAGAAAATTATGGAAGAGAAACAGTATACGCTTGATGAAGCAATAGAACTTTATGAAAATGAAAAATATGAAGAGAGCTTAAAAGCACTGAAACAGCACAAGAAAAATGCAGAAGCACAGTACTATCTTGGAATGATTTACTATGAAGGGTTTGGAGTAGAAAAAGATATTGAGACAGCAAAATATTGGTTTAAAAGGGCATCACGACAAGGAAGTCTGGATGGTGAATATATGCTGCTTTGTTGCGAAGGAAATACTACAAGCTGCTGCAAAGCATAACTTGTAGAGAGAGGCTTGGTACTATTTTAAATACTCAGTTGCCAAGCCTTTTAACTTCTCATAAATTCTTTGAAAATCGGTACTGTAAACTCTAGTCTCTGCAATTGTTGTTATGAAGTTTGTATCTCTAGAAAATCTAGGTACAAGATGAAGATGTATATGCTCAGCAATCCCAGCTCCAGCTGCACTACCTAAATTCATACCCATATTAACCCCTTCAGCACCAAACCCATCTTTTAGCATAGCAACTCCTTGTTGAGCCAACTGACTCATTCGCATCCAAACTTTAGGATCAAGCTTTTCAAGACTGTCTGTATGAAAATGAGGAATAATCATAAAGTGCCCTGGAGTATAAGGGTATTTATTCATAACAACAAAGCAGTATTCATCTCTAAAGAGAACTTGACTCTTTTCATCCAATTCAGCATGTTTACTAATATAACAAAAAACACACCCTTCAATCTTCTCACCCGTAATATATTCAGTCCGCCATGGAGCGTAGAGATGATCCATTTAATCTTCTCCAATTATTTATAAATTAGAAAAATTATACACTAATTTATATTCAAAGCAGTTCTTAAATAAGAAAGATGAATAATAAGTGTATATCCTTTTGAAAGGAGGAGTTGAAAAATGGTAGGAGGCTCATATAAAAATATTGTTCTTGTATCGATAATTCTTGGAGGTTTTGTTCTTTTTATGATCATTACAACAGCTTGGGTAATTAATGATGTTAGTAAAGGTCGTTCATGCTATAGAACCTGTGATGTACCCCAAAAAGGGGCTAAAGAGTTAAAAAAATTCCAAACAAATGAAAATAAGCCTAGTCAAACAGATAAATAATTTTTGGCCAAAGCATCAAAATTGCAAGGGCTGTTAATTGTAATAAAATAAAGGGGATGACTCCTTTATAAATTTGGCCGGTTGTAACTTTATCGCCTACAGCTCCTTTTAGATAAAAGAGAGCAAAGCCAAATGGCGGTGTAAGAAATGATGCTTGTAAATTCATAGCTATTAAAACAGCAAACCATATTGGATCTATTCCAAAACTGGCAGCAATTGGTACTAAAATAGGCACAACAATAAATGAGATTTCGATAAAGTCAACAAAAAAGCCTAAGATAAAGATTAGAATCATTGTTACAATGATAAATGTCCACTTGCCGCCAAGATCTTCTGTAAAGAATTGATGTACAAAGTCACCACCATCAAAAGCATTAAAAACCAAACTAAAAGCTGTTGCACCAATTAAGATCATAAAGATCATTGCACTAAGTTTTACAGTCTCAATCGTAGCATAGCGAAGAGTTTTAAAAGAGAAGGTTCGTTTGAGCATACTTAAAACTATTGCACCCAAAACACCAACAGCGGCAGATTCGGTAGGACTGGCAATTCCGGCAAAGATTGAGCCTAATACTGCAACGATCAAAAGTAGTGGAGGAAGGATCGCTTTTAATGCTTTTACCAACAACTCTTTATAAGGTATCTGCTCACTCTTCATTGCAGGAGCAACAGAAGGCTTAAGCCAAGCAAGAATAAGGATATATAGAATATAAAGCATTGTCAACAAAATACCTGGCACTATAGCCGCTTTAAAGAGATCACCGACACTCACATACATTACATCACCCAAAACAATCAAAACAACTGATGGTGGAATAATCTGACCCAATGTTCCACTAGCAACAATAGTTCCAGAGGCTAATTTAGGATCATAATTGTGTTTAAGCATAATTGGCAGTGTAATAAGCCCCATCATAACAACGCTTGCCCCTACAATCCCTGTACTGGCAGCCAAAACTGCACCCACTAAAACAGTTGAGATCGCCAAACCTCCTCTAACCGGTCCAAAGAGTTTTGCCATTGACTCCAAAAGCTCTTCTGCCATTTTCGATTTTTCCAGAACAAGCCCCATAAATATAAAGAGAGGAACTGCCATTAGAGTAAAATTTTGCATAATTCCGTAGATTCTAAATGGCAGTAGTTCAAATACTTGAAGCCCTACATCCCATGGAAAGAGGAGTGCAAAAAGAATTGCAACTCCACCAAAAGCAAAAGCAACGGGTATGCCTAAAAGCAAAAAGAATAAAGCCGTTAAAAACATAAGCACACCAATCATTTCAACTCTCCCATACGATAAAAAGCTTTGATTGTTTCACTTATAGCTTGCAGTATGAGCAAAATGAAGCTAATGATTACAAATGATTTAATGATATAGCGACAACAGAGTCCACCCGGATCAGGACTCATTTCACCTTGCAAAAAACTTTGAAGCACAAAATCCCAACTAAACCATACCACTAACAAACCTAACGGAATAACAAAAAAGATCATAGTTATAATCTGCACTATCTCTTTAAATTTTGCAGACATCCTAGCATAAAAGAGATCTACTCTTACATGTTTGTTGTGTTTTAGTGCATATGAAAGACCCAATAAAAATAGAATATCAAAAAGGTGCCACTCCAACTCTTGAAGTGCTACAGAACCTTCGTTAAAGATGTATCGCATAGAAGTATCATATACGATCAGAAGTGCTAAAACAAAAGTGGCAATAGCACCTAATGCCCCTGCCCATTTACTCAGTTCATCAATCCAATAGGAAAGTTTAAGCATTATTGCCTCCTATATAAAATTAGGTGCATCATTGGCAAAGAGTATCAGATCTCCTGGTTTTGTCAGTTCTGCTAATAACTCTTGCATTTTAGATTTATCATTTAATATATGTAGTTTCTCATTATCAACTATCTTTTTGAAAGTTTCTTGATTTATCTTACCTGTTACTATGATCAGATCAAAAATTTCATCTGCTTTTTTTGCTACTTTTTCATTTAGTTCAGTGTCACTTTCAACAAGACCCGGAGTTACCAGTACTTTACGTCCAGAGTGTTGTGAAGCTAGTTCAAAAGAGTTAAGCATTCCATCGATATTTCCATTAAAACTATCATCAAGGATCACTTTCCCATTTGCTTCAATACGTTGCAGACGATGTTCAACTGGTTGAAGAGTTTTAGCATATGTAACAGCTTTTTCGTAAGGAATACTAAGAGCATTAGCCACGTGAAGAGCAGCTGTTACATTGATTGCATTAAACTTACCAAGAATTGGAATATGCAGATGAAGCGTACCTTGCGACAGATCAAGATCAAACTCAACTCCCTCTAATGTAGCATTGATATTCTTGATCTCATCACCAAAGATAGTAACCTTCTCATATGGTTTAACATTAGCAGATGTATGTACCCAAGCGTGCTCTAATCTTTTACTTGACAAAATCTCCATTTTTGTATTTCTTATGCGTTCAAGCGTTTTAAAATACTCTATATGCTGAGGACCTATGACACCAACCACAGCGTAGTGTGGCTGAACAAACTCTGTAATTTCAGCTATATCTCCAGGTCCCCTTGCTCCCATTTCAACGATATAAACTTCAGTATCTTCAGGTAGATCGTCATTTATATCTTTCATTACACCACCAAGAGTATTAACACTTCTTGGTGTAGCATATACTTTTCTTTCATTGCCAAGAATTTGTGCAATAAAGTTTTTTATGCTTGTTTTTCCATAACTTGCTGTAACACCAATGATGATAAGATTATCCATCTTTTTTAGCTTCTCTTTTGCTTTTATTTTAAAGCCATGAAATAAAACTTTCTCTATCATCATTGAGCCAATTACAGTCATTGTCAATGGTAAAATTACTCCAAATACCTGACATGCCTCTTTTGCAAGGCATAAAATATCTTGAAAAACTGTAAGCATAAGAAGCAGTGCAAAAAATCTTTTTATTCGTCCTGTAACTACCAACTTTTTATCAAGTTTTTTATTCCAGAGCCAAAGAGACGGCAAGTAAGCAAAATAGAAATAGATCCAAAAATAGATATCTGTAAAATAGTAGGCAAAAAGCGGAATCAAAAAGTAGATAATATGCCAGTGATATTTTGTATGGTGTAAAATTACACGTTCTATCTTGTAACTGTACCATTGCAAGTTAGTAGCTAAGTACCACCCTAAAGAAAGAACAAGTAAAATATGTGATATCAGTAAAAACAAGGTCAATGTCATTGTCTATTCCTTTTTATTAAAAACTCTTCTATTGTTTTGATTACTTCATTTTTTTGTTTTAAAAAGAAGTAGTGATCTCCTTCAAAAACTTTAAAATCTGCATTAGGCATAAGATTATATATCTTTTTACCAGCTGTAAGTGGTGTTGCACTATCTTCTTTTCCCCAGCAAATTAATGCAGAATGTACAAACTCACTAAAAACTTTTTCAAAATCCTCATCCACAACATTTTTAAAAGTTTTATACATATGTTCAGGCATCCCAGCAGCATCTTGTGAAACAAAAAACTTTCTTAAAAACTTCCCTCCAAACGGTTTAAGCAGTTTAAAAAATGCAATTTTTGCCCTTATTTTAAAAGGTTTTGGCATAACAATTCCTGCACTTGAAAGCAAAATAAGGGAGTCTGGGTTTAAAAGAGTTGCAACTTTGCCTCCAAAAGAGTGTCCTGCTGCAACATCAGGATTAATTTTTATTGCATTTAAAAACTCTTTTACAATATTTGCATAATCTAAAGTAGTTAATACTATTTCATTATCACTCTTTCCAAACCCTGGCAAATCGATATAGATATGCTTATATTCTTTAAATGCATTGCCAAAAGCCTGCTTCATAATCTCTTTATTACTTCCCCATCCGTGTAAAAAAATAATTGTATCTTTTTGTGACGGATTTACCATATCATAAGAGATTTTAAATGTTTTTCCTTTGTAAAGAATAGGTTTGACAGCCATAACTACTCTCTTCTAAGAATAACATTATTAAGAAAATCAGAAAGAAAACTCTCTTTTTGCTCTTTGAAACATCTTTTCATCTTAACTCTATCCAACTTTTCAGTCCATTCAAAAATATCAGCATTAGGATTCTCTTTTTTATGCTTTGCAAACTCTTCAAAGTAGTAATCTATAATTCCGGCATTAGAGCTTTTAATATGGCCATATGGAATAAATTTAAGCTGATCTATCTTTTCTAGTGGTAATCCTTCTTTATAGTAAAGATAAAATGTAGCAGCAAGTCCAGTTCTGTCAGCTCCTGCTTTACAATGCATTAAAACAGGATACTCTGCCTCTTCAAAAGCTTTTGCTAGCTTTTCTAGACGCTCCTTGTCTGGAAGTGCTCTGGAGTAAATTTCAACATCAATCATCTTTACACCAATCTCATCACATGTCTTTTTTTCAAGCATATAGACTGGACTATGAGGCTGTGTACCACGTAGATTAATAACTGTTTTAATCCCCTTCTCTTTGACAATCTTTTTTAGCTGCCACGGAGTTGGCTGACTGGAACGATAAAGATTGTCATTAACCTTATGAAGATTGAGACGAAAGATATTGGTAAAATTATGCTCAATTATCATTGAGGTAAACCAAGCTTTGATTTTATCCCAAAGCGTTTCATACTTTACAGGTGGCTTTTTACTCATATATTGCTCGCTATGTGGTAAAGTTTTTTAAATGTATCGCAATCTTTTGAGAGTTGCTCTTTATTGCCTTGACATACAATATGACCATTTTCAAAGACTAAAATCTTATCTGCACGTTCAATGGTTGTAAGACGATGTGCGATCATAAAGACTATAAGATCTTTTTTTAAGGCATAAATTGTTTCTATAATAGCCGCTTCACTCTTATTGTCTAATGCACTTGTAGCTTCATCAAGAATTAAAATATCAGGTGACTTGTAAAGTGCTCTTGCAATTGCAATCCGCTGACGCTGTCCGCCGGAGAGGTTTGTACCACCTTCACTAAGTACTGTATAGATGCCATTCTCAAGAGAGTTGACAAACTCCCATAAATTTGCCTTTTTAAGTGCTTCTATTACTTTTTCTTCATCTGGTTCAACACCGTAAGCTATATTTGCAGCAATTGTATCATTGCTTATATATATGCGCTGTGTAACGATAGCAATTCGATCACGAAGTGATTTAACATCAATCTCTCTTGCATCTATGCCATTGATTTTTACTACACCTTCTACTGGATCATAAAAGCGAAGAATCAAGTTAACCATAGAACTCTTTCCTCCGCCACTATCGCCTACCAAACCTATAACTTCACCCTTTTTAGCATTAAAAGATATATTTTCCAGCGCAACAGTGTCACCATATTTTAGTGTTACATTTTCAAACTCTAAATTTTGGACATTTTTAAGTATTTTATCTCCACTTATTATCATAGGTTTATATTGAAGAATCTGCTCTATCCGCTCATTTGCTGCTACTGCATCCTGTAAGTGGCTGTAAGCCGTTGAAATTCGTCGTAATGGATCGATTAAAAGAGAGAGTGCTGTTAAAAAAGAGAAAAATTCACCGGTTGTAAGCTCTTTGGTAATTAAAACTTCTCTACCACCTATAATAATAACACTAGTAATTGCAATAGCGGCAACAAGCTCAAGTATAGGTATGAGCATCTGCTGAACTTTAACAGTCTTAATGTTGGTCGTAAAAAAACTCTTGTTACGCTCTTTAAAGTTACCAAGCTCATACTCTTGAGCGTTATATGATTTAATCATCTCATAATTGGCAAAGATTTCTGAAAGAGTAGATATAAGATCAGAGTTGAGCTCTTGAGATTTATGAGATAGCTTTTTTATCTTTTTTGAGATCACTTCAACCGGATAAACAGCTAATGGAATAATAATTAGAGAGTATAGTGCAAGTGTTGGGCTTTGATAAATGACTACACCAAGAAGAGCTAAAACTGTAACAAGCTCTCTAAGCACAACTGCCAAATCTGAAGAGATGGCAGTTTGTACCCGTAATATATCATTACTGATACGGCTTATCAATTCACCACTATGAAACCTGAAATGAAAGTCCATATCAAGGTGCATCATATGGTTAAGCATTCTGTTACGAAGCTTTCTAATAATATCTTGCCCAATAAAGCTTAAAGCATACGATTGCATAAATGTTCCAAGCCCTTTTCCAACAAAAGCAAGTATTATGAAAATAGGCAGAATATAGAGCATTTGAATATCTTGCTCAACAAAGATACGATCCATTAAAGGTTTAACCAAATAGGCAATTGCAGCAGTTGCCCCAGAAGCAAGCAACATACCGATAATTGCCATAACTATCTTGACCTTATAATCACGGTAGTATGGTAAGTATGTTTTAAAAAATTTTTTCATTTAATTATTCTCATTTAAAAACTTTTCACAAAATTGTTTTGATGATATGATACTCTATATCAGAATCAAAGATATTTAAGATTACATTAATATCCACAAATACTCTCACCTAAATCTCCATCTCTGCTTTTATACTTTGTATAGATTTACCCACAAACATCCCCCTGCAACTTCCTGCTATCCTATCTAATATCTCTAACTTCTCTTGGACCTCTTTTTCTTTTTTCTCTTCTAAAAATCTTTTAAACTCACCTGCCAATTTATGAGAGATAAAGATTCCTTGCAATTTTTTCTCTTTTTTATCTTCTACCTCAATAAAATCTACCCCTTCAAGTTTATCTACACTTTGAGGTAACTCTCTTATGTCAACTTTCATCATTTTAAACTCCTTATGTTTTAAACCTTAGGACCTTTTGCTGACTGTACTTGATTTATGTAAGCATAATCAGGCTTAATTACTCTATTTTTTGGCAAATGTGAAGATAGTTTAGTTAAAACTGAAGTGAAATCATCAAAAAGATAGTTTGCCATAGATCCAGGAATAGGATTGATCTCATTAAGAACTATTTTTCCATCTTTTACAAAGAAGTCACAGCGGATCAACGCCCCTTCAAACATTGAACCATATACAGTTTTAAAACTATTTTTTAGACTATTTTCCAATTCAGAGCCAATTTTGGCACTATTTACACTTTCTGTTCTTGAAAAATCGAGATACTTTTGTTCAAAATCGAGAAACTCTTTTTTCTGTGGTGCTTCTATACGACTAAGTATCCACTCATCACCTACTTTACAACCTGCTACATTATATTCACTGATACCTTCTACAAAAGGCTCAACAAGAACTTCATCATCGAACTCAAATGCAACATCAAGTGCAAAGTCTAACTCTTTGGCTGACTTAACGATGCTAACACCTATTGAACTGCCAAGTCTAAGCGGCTTGATGATTACCGGATAGTCAAAATTTATCTCTCTTTTATCATTAATTGAAACAATCTGATAATCCAAACACTCAACACCAATCTCTTTGGCATACATTTTTGTAAGCCATTTGTTAAAACTAAGAACTGAAGCCTCTTTTCTGGGACCTATATAAGGGATAGAGTAGAAATCAAGCAGTGCTGAAACTGTACCATCTTCTCCCTGCCCTCCGTGGACAAGATTTAAAACTGTATCAAAATCTTTAACAGGCTTTGATTTAAAAAGTCCTCTTTTTTCAAAACCACCTTTTGTCAAATATATTTTCTCATCTTTTTTATAGCTTTTTGAGCTAAAATGGTTCGATTTCATACTATTAGCCGGAATAAGATAAAAACTTCCATCTGCATCCAGAAATATAAATGTAAGTGGCATATTCAAAACTTTTTTCAAAGCTATTGCACTTACAATGCTTATTTCGTGTTCAAAACTCATACCACCAAATAATATAGCTAGTCTCATTCTAAAAAAATCTCCTCTTATTAAACACTATTTACTCAATTTTTTTAACGCTTCTTTAATAAGGCTCTCTGTATCGCTTCCTATACACTGTGAAAGTACCTTTGTAATATGCTCTTTTTTAAAGCCTAAACTTTCAAGTGCCATTGCTGCTTCATTGTGTGCTTTGCTTGCAGGGTTTGACTCACCGGCAATTTCTAACGAGAATCCTCCAAGCTCAACTAGAATTCTACCTGCACTTTTTGGTCCTATGCCAGGAACACGCTTAAGCATTCCTACATCTTTGCTTTCAACAATCTGTGCAAATGTTTGAGGAGTAAAGGTAGAGCATATTGCCATTGCTACCTTTGGACCTACTCCATTAATTTTAATTAATGTATCAAACATGCGTTTTTCGTTTATATCTAAAAAGCCATAAAGCAGTTGAGCATCCTCTCTAATGATGTGTGTTGTATAAAGCTTAACTTCACTCTCTTTAATCGCTGCACTACAATGTAACGATACAAAAACTTCATAAATCAATCCACTGCTTGTCAATATATGCAGATGAGTTGGATCTTTTTTTTCTATTTTTCCTTTAATGCCTACAATCATTTAGTTAGAAGCCTTTTTTGCCAAAATTTGGTACATTCCATCATCTTGTTCCTTCAAATACAACTCTTGATTCTTTTCTCCAGCTTTTGGGTAATATGTAATTCGCTGAGGTGGATTTAAAAGTTGATATTCTACTTCAGTAAAATCTTTCCAAACACCTCTATTTATAATTTTAGCATTTAAAACCATCTCTTGATATGTTAAAAGTTTAGTATTTATAATTTTCATTTCATCTTTTAAATGTGTATATTCAAGATTTTTCTCTTCAACTTTTTCTATGAGTTGTTGAAATTGTTTAATTTTAATTATAAATGAAGTTTGTGGTTTTATACCTTTAGCTTTATCTTGTACAATTTTTTGTTTTAAAGTTTTAACTGCTGGTTCAGATTTTTCTTTTATTTTATTAAGCTTTGAAAGCTCTTCCTCTATTTTTCTGATCTTTTTTTTGAGTTTTTCTTTCTTCTCTTTTAATTCTGTTAACTCTTTATTATAAACAGGTATTTCATTAGCATCAATTACAATTTTATTATTTTCACCGAGCATATCTTCTATTTCAATTGATGATATTGCATAAAGTTTTACATTGGAACCTATTTTATTAATAACAATATCCATTGCTTTAATTTCTCCTCCAATAGCCTGCTGAACCTTAACATGTCTAGCTTCTACTTTTCCACCTTCCAACCGTGTAACTTCAGCTGTTTCTGTTCTTAAAAAACCTTTATGAACATTTATTTTTGCATATTTAGCAAAAATTTCAGAAGTTTTATGAGTTTGACCTCCTATATAAACTTTTTCTCCAGTAACTTTACTTGAAGCTCCTACATTACCTTCAACTTTTACCTCTTCAGCTTCAACTTCTAAACCTGTTCCAATAGCATCTTTAATTGCATCTTTTTCGTGTATATGAAGTTTTACTTCAGTTTCAACTCCTGCATCTATAGAACCAGTTTTTTTAAAACTTACTTCATCAATTTGCATCTCATCTTGAATATCATATGTATTGTTGTTAAATACAACATATCCACCTCTTTGTGCCTTATAAATTATCTTAGATTCATCTTCTATAACTGCAATATTATCTGAAACATTAAAGTTAGGTCTCTCTTTATCTTTAGGAGGTGCAACAGGTATAAATTCACCTTTACAATTTCTTCCAGGAATGCCTGATTTTGCTTTTATATATTCAATTATCATCTCACCTTTTTCAACTGCTTGAACATAACCTCTCTTGCTATAGTCTATTCTATCATTTTGATCTACGGAATCTTGTTTATTTTTATAATGCATAATTAATTGACTATCTATAGACTGTATTGATGGATAACATTGTGCTACATCAAACTTTATATCTTCTGGAACTAAATACTGCTTATTAACACGAACTTGAGCACATATTTCATTAAGAGCATTATCATAATCAACTTCCCATAGCTCTATTAGCATACCAGCCCTCATCATCTGCTTATGAATATTATTTTTTAATTTATTAAATAGATCTTCAGTTTCAATAAGTTTTGAACCAGCTTTTAAAATAGCTGAAATTCTGTTTTTTTCCTTATTTGTCATTATATGAAGCTGTAAGTCCCTACACCAAGGCTCTTCTTTATGTTTAATTATCTCGATCTCGTATGTCTGTTTTATTAAAACATTTGGATTTAAAATAATTTTAGGTTGATTAAAATTATTCCAGTCTCTATGCTCTATTTCTGTCCAATCTGGATCATTAGGATCCATTTTTACCAATGTATGATAACTTAATAAAATAAAATCAAGTCTAGCAGTACTAAGTGAATATTTCTTTGCTGCATTATGTAATGCCTGAGAAATATTATCAGTTTTAATTACAAATGGAGTAAAGTCATCATTTTTTGTTTTAGCTTTTGAACTTTTTGAATCTTTTGAACTTTTAAATACATCAAATAATCCCATAATATTTCTCCAAACATACTAAGTAGAAGTATTTTAATCTATTTATAGTTAAAATTGCATCAATTATACCTAAGGTTCAATACTATGAGGTTACAATCTATATTCACTAACAGTGCAGGAATATTACTTTCTCGAATATTTGGATTTATTCGTGATCTTCTTATGGCTTCAATTTTAGGGGCTAATATTTTTACAGATATATTTTTCGTAGCTTTTAAACTACCTAATCTGTTTAGAAGAATTTTTGCAGAGGGTGCATTTGTTCAAAGTTTCCTTCCTACATTTATATCTTCACGACACCCTTCAGTTTTTGCTGTATCTATTCTAATAAGATTTTTCTTTTTTCTTATGTTTGTATCACTGCTTGTCACACTCTTTTCATCAGAAGTAACTAGACTTATAGCTATAGGTTTTAATGACGATACAATAAAAGCCGCATCTCCTCTAGTAGCAATAAATTTTTACTATTTAGACTTTATTTTTCTTGTCACATTTTTGGCATCCTTACTGCAATATAAAGAGCATTTTGCGACTACAGCATTTTCAACAGTTCTTTTAAATATATCAATGATTTCAGCATTAGTACTTTTTAGACATGATGATCCTGAAACTATTGTGTATGCACTCAGTTACTCAGTTTTGATAGGTGGAGCATTACAGTTACTAGTGCATATATGGATGATTCGCAAGATTGGTTTATGTCCTATGCTGGTTGGTGGCTATAAGTATATGAAAAAAAAGAGAGAGGCTTTAAAAAATGATATTTCACGTTTCAGTAAAGCATTTTTTCCTTCAGTTTTAGGAAACTCTACGGCACAAATCTCCTCTTTTATAGATACTTGGCTTGCCTCTTTTTTGGTAAGCGGTTCTATTAGCTATCTTTTTTATGCAAATCGCCTTTTTCAACTCCCTTTAGCACTATTTGCTACAGCAGCTTCTACTGCACTTTTCCCAGGTATTAGCAAACTCTTAAAACGCAAAGAGTTTGATGAAGCAAAACTTCAATCAAAAAGAGTATTTTGGATCCTTTTTGGTCTGCTTGGTGGTGCAACTGCGATAGCTGTCATACTCTCTGAAGAGATTATATGGCTACTCTTTGAAAGAGGTGCATTTGATCATACAGATACACAAAACAGTGCAGAGGTAATGGTAATGTATATGGTTGGGCTTATGCCATTTGGTTTGGCAAAACTCTTCTCTTTATGGCTTTATGCAATGCAAAGACAAGCAGAAGCTGCCAAAATTGCAGCAAAGTCTCTTGGTGTAAATATTCTATTTTCAATTCTTCTCATAGGACCATTTGCAGCACCTGGTTTAGCACTTGCAAGCAGTATTGGAGGTTGGGTTCTGTTTATTCTAACAATTAAAGCAGTAGGTAATGAGATCTTTTTCGATATAATTCGATCAAAATTTGCTCCTTTATCACTACTGTTTATAATTGTATCTGCAGTGGCTGCGTGGGGGCTTAAGGTGATTATTCATGGTTATCTATGATTCGGTAAAGAAAGAGAAAGTTCCATTTGAACCATTAAAAAAGGATCAAGTACGTCTTTATGTATGTGGACCAACAGTTTATGATGATGCTCATTTAGGGCATGCTAGAAGTGCAATTGCATTTGATCTACTTTATAGAACGCTTACAGAACTAGGTTTTAATGTAACATTTGCAAGAAACTTTACAGATATTGATGATAAGATCATTAAAAAATCTATTGAAACTGGTGAAAAGATTGAATCTATTACAAAGAGATATACTGAGCATTATATCAATGATATGAAAGCTCTTAATGTAAAAGATGCTGATATCTCACCTCGTGCAACAACCTCAATTCAAGCTATTATAGGTATGATCTCAAAACTTCTTGAGAATGGATTTGCTTATCAAAGTGATGAGGGTACTGTATGGTTTGATACAACAAAAGATAGTGCTTACTGCTCTTTATCACATAGATGCAGTGATGATGAAGATGCACAAGCTCGCATTGAACATGAAGAGGGAAAACGTCATCTAAGAGATTTTGCTCTCTGGAAAGCTTGCAAGCAAAATGATGTATGTTATGACTCACCTTTTGGAAGAGGAAGACCTGGATGGCACATTGAGTGTTCAGCAATGATCGATGAGTATTTAGCCTATAAAGATGAAGAGTATGCCATAGACATCCACGGTGGCGGTGCAGATCTATTCTTTCCACACCATGAAAATGAAGCAGCTCAAACAAGGTGTGCTACACATCAAAAATTGGCAAAATATTGGATGCATAACGGCTTTGTTACCATTGATGGTGAAAAGATGAGTAAAAGCTTGGGCAATAGTTTTTTTGTAAAAGATGCACTTAAAGCTTACGATGGAGAGATAATTAGATTCTATCTTTTAAGCACACATTACAGGGCAAACTTTAACTTCAATGAAGAGGATCTTTTAGCATCAAAGAAACGTCTAGATAAGATATATCGTCTAAAAAAGCGTCTTTATGGAGTGAAAAAAGGTAGAGTCGATTCTAACTTTCAAAAAGAGATGCTAGATGCACTAAGTGATGATCTTAATATTTCAAAAGCATTAGCCATTGTTGATGAGATGGTAACTTCTGCAAATGAACACCTTGACCTAAACCCTAAAGATAAAGGCTTTAAACAGAGTGTTATAGCAAATATCGACTGGCTTAATGAAGTTCTTGGAGTTGGAGGTAAAGATGCATTTGCATACTTCCAGCTAGGAGTAAGTAAAGAGGAGATTTCAAAAATTGAATCTTTAATCTTAGAGAGAAATGAGGCTAAAAAAGCTAAAGATTTTGAAAAAGCAGATGCAATTAGAGATGAACTATTGGCTATGGGAATTCAGTTAATGGATACACCTAACGGTACTGTTTGGGAGAAAGCAGAGTAATAAGAGGTAATAATTGCACTATCTACTATTACCGATAGTGCAATTAAATAAGCTAATTTGATCTTTTCAAATATCTAACAAGGTATCTATCTGTAGAAACAGTTAGATCAATAGATTTGTTTTTCAATATTTTATCTGCCAACATTTTTCCAATTAGAGGTCCAAATACAAATCCCCTACCTCCAAAACCTCCTATGATGTAGCATCCAGACAAATAAGGGATCTCTTCAGACTCTAATTTTATATTTTTATATGGTGGTTTAAATCTATTTTTTGCTTCATTTGCATCTGCCAAATTGCCAGCAATTGGAAAGTGATCATTAACAGCAGAGCGATGCCCTGAATAGATCTTAACTAACTCACACCCTTTCAATTCTGGAACTAATTCAATTGCATCTTGAATCAGTTGATTTATCCGCTCAATCTCACTACGAGAATCATCTCTTACGTGAGTAGCACCTATTCTTACTATTCCATCAATATTAGGAGATACTGAAAGTTTTTTGTGTACAGTTACAGGAACTTTTGCTGATGTTTTAACATCAACCCGTTCTCCCCAAACTCCACCTATTGTAATATAAGGAGTTTCAACAGGTAAATTATCTGCCCCTGTAGCCAAAACTATGTTTTTAGTTGTAAATTCACCTATATGCCAAAATCCATTTTCATAAATAGGTTTTGCTTCATAACCAAATCGAACATCAATAGAAGTTATAAGCTTTTTGGCTACTGTCATTGGATCTACAAAAGCACTATGTTCAAAGTAGAATGCACCATTTTTCAAAGATTCAGAGGAGATAAAAGGAAAATCTTTAGGCTCACACCACTTATAAGAAAGCTCAAAATGTCTCTTAAAAACCTCAAATTCATCAGCATCTTTATCATCTTTTGGAATGCGTACCAAACCCTTCTGATAAAAGCCTTTAGGAACAGTTTTTTTGTAAAAATCTAGTGCAAAAAGATATGCTTTATTAGTTACAAGCTGAAGGTCTCCACCTTTTCCCAGCCTTGGAGATAAAAAAGCACCTGCCGCGCCACTAGCTCCTGAGAGTAGACTATCTTTTTCTAATATAAGAACTTTTTGACCTGCTTCCTTCAACCAATAAGCAACACTGAGCCCAGCTATACCAGCACCAATGACTATTGCATCAAATCTCTCTTGTTTCAATTAAATGTCTCATCTTTTTCTTGTAAGATTTTATCTAATACTTCAAAAACTTTTTTGCTACTCTCTTCCATTGCCATTAAATGTTTTTCAATCTCTTTTATATCTTCAGGTGATCTTTTTATTACATCAAATATAAGTTTTGTAGCATTATGAACACCAGAATGAGGAGTTTCAAGGTCTTTATAGCTTAATACTTTCGAGAAGCCTCTTTTGCCATCACCTTCATAATACCACTTTCCAAGCCTACAATTATGGTAGTCAACAAAGTTGAATACCCCTTTTCCTTCTATTACTGAAAGATATGTGTTAACTTTCCAAATAATATGATCTAACTTGGCAAGGCTCATAAAAACTCTATCTGCTGCACTATATAAAGATTTAAAAGATTTTTCAATAACCATTACCTCTTCCGACAGCTTACTCTCTAATTCATATATATACTCATTACTTTCAACTATACCCTTGCCTAATATACTGTTATAATCATTCATTTGTAATACATCTTGTCCCATTGACTGTATTACTATTTGTATTTCTCCAACTGCCTTATTTGTTCGTTCAGCCAATTGCCTAACCTCATCAGCAACAACTGCAAAACCTCGCCCATGTTCACCAGCACGCGCTGCCTCTATTGCTGCATTTAATGCCAGTAAATTTGTTTGATCTGCTATATCTTTAATTAACGATAATATAGTTGTTATCTCATTTGCTCTTTCAGATAGTGCAGATGATGCTACTGCACTATCTTGAGAAATCTGATTTAATTGGTCTAATTTTTCTACAACATTTTTTGCACTATCTAAAAGACCTTTCATATCTGTAATAACTTCATCTGAATTATCTATTATGTTTTTAGTCTGTTCTATACTGCTAGATAAATTATTTTGAACATCAAAAAGTCCTATTTTTAAATTTTCATTTTCATACTTCATTAATTTTTTAAAGTTATCATCTTTTCTATTATTTATATCTTTTCTATTATTTATATTTATTAAGCTATCATTTAACCTTTCATTCTCTTCTCTTAATCTTTCAATCTCTTCTCTTAACTTTCTATTCTCTTCTTCTAATTTATTGATAGCTTTATTATTAAAAAACATAAACACTTACCTCTCTTTTTAAAATTATAAGATTAGTTTTCCTAATTAATAGAAAAACTAATCAAAAGCTATATCTTTTATATCGGCAATATCTTTGAATGCTTTATATATTAAACCAACAATAGCTCGTCTGTTAACTCTCAATTTTTCATCTTCTGCATTTACCATAACATTGTCAAAAAAACGATCCAGTTCTGGTTTAAGAGAAAAAAGTGCATCTAGTTTCATTTCATAATTATCATAAGATTTTTGGGTTATAGATTGGAATGCTTCAAATAAATCTCTCTCTTCCTCTTTTTCAAAAAGAGTCTTATCTACTTTCAAATCACATTCAAGATCAATATCTTTACTTATATTTGCAACACGTTTAAAAGTAGTGAATATCTCTTTAAATTCATCACTTTCAACAATGTTTTTAAGAGCATTTACCTTCTTGACAATCTCATTTACATCACGCTCACCGCTAGCTAAAACTGCTGTAATGATTGAAGGGTTGGCATCTAATGCTTTATAAAAACGCTCATTAAAAAATTTCTCAAGTTCATTAAGGTCAAAATCTGCATACTCATTTTTAAAAGTCTCAACCATCTTAGTAATATTAAACGCTATGTCAAAGTGTGTAACAATACGTATAATACCAGCCGCAGCACGTCTAAGAGCAAACGGGTCACGTGATCCTGTAGGAATTTTACCTACAGAAAATAGTGCCATTAAATTATCAAATTTATATGCAATAGCTAAAAGTGCAGCAAAAAGATTTGCAGGTAAGTCACTATCTTCACCGCTTGGAAGGTACTGATCACGCAAAGCGAGAGAGACCAAATCATCTTCTCCAAGTGCTTTTGCATAGTAATATCCCATAATTCCCTGCAATTCAGTAAACTCATAAACCATCTCACTAAGCAAGTCTGCTTTTGCCAGCATTGCTGCACGAGATGCCAACTCTTTAAGCTCTTTTGCATCTTTGGATGTCTCTTTTTCAAGCTTGTCGGCATAAACTTCAGCAAGCTTTGTTGTAATAACACTTTCACGAACACTCTTATCATACATTGAACCAAGACCATCCATAAAGATGATATTTTTCAATCCTTCAGGATTAAGACCATTTTTAAGGTCATTTTCATAAAAAAACATTGCATCGCTTAGTCTTGGCTTTAAAACACGCTCATTGCCTGCAATTACTTGACTAAAATCATCTGTCTTGGCATTAGATACAACAACAAAACTGTTATGCAAAGTCCCATCTTTAAAGACAGGAAAGTAGCGTTGATGCTCTTTCATACTTGTCATAATGACTTCTGGCGGAAGTTTTAAGAAACTTTCATCAAATCGACCAATAAGTGGTGTTGGATACTCAGTAATAGCAACAACTTCATCCAAAAGGCTCTCATCACGCCCTACAGAGACTCCTTCATCTTTCTCTATGGACTCAAATCCTTGTAAAATCTTTTCACGACGCTTATCGGCAAATAGTTCAACACCACCATCTTTTAGTGCATCAAAGTAATCTTTAGGTGAATCAACTCTAATTGGGTCAAAAGATACCTGGCGATGTAAACGTGTTGTGTTAGAGCTTTTTACACCAAAAAGTTCAATACTTGGCACACTCTCTCCAAAAAGAGCAAGAACCCATCTAACTGGGCGAATGAACTCCTCTTTTAAACTGCCCCAGCGCATCATTTTCCCAAATCGCATAGAAGCGATCCAGGCATTTACCATTTCATTAAGCAGCTCTTCACTATCTTTGCCTTCAATCTTCTTTTTATAGTAAAGTACCTCTTTACCACCCTTTTGGCCTCTACCTAACTCATCTATTGATACTCCACACTTTTTTGCAAAGCTTTCAGCTGCACGAGTTGGTTCACCATCTTTAAATGCTATATGCACAGGAGGTCCAAAAAGCTCTTCTTCGCTATCTGGCTGTTTTTTCAAAAACTCTGAATGCCATAAAACAAGTCGACGAGGAGTATATGAAAACTCAAATTCACATAACAGTCGATTCTCTTCAAGGATCTTCACCCAAGACTTTTCTATATCATCAACTATTTTCAACAGAGGAACAGCTGGTAGTTCTTCTACACCGATTTCAATAAGAAGGGGTTGGGTCATAGCGTCTCCACTTTCTAAAAAATTGACCCGATTTTATCAAAAATGCGCTTTTGACAAAATTATGCATAAAAATCAAAGCCATCCATATTCTCAAAGAGTTTGTCAAAAAGCCTCTTTGTACTCTCCAGTAATTTTTGGCTCTTTTCAAAAATATCTAAAACTTCATCCATTGCATCTACTGTTTTATCTTTTAGGAACTCTTGTGAATCTGGTGATTCCAATTTAGGCATATTGTTTCGCATTACTTGAGAGAAGTTTGTAATCTCTTTAAATCCAGGGATTTCATCACTCTTTTTTACATTTTCCAAAAACTTCTGATATAAAGGCTTAATCTTTTTCATAGCCTCTTCTATCTCTTTTTGGTCCTGTTCGCTGATGCCATCACCTTTGTAAGAGAAGCTATACCCAAGTTCGTGTCTGAGTCTCATAGAAAAAGAGCGCTCACTGCTACTCTCCTTTGCATCAAATTCGACACTTTTATTGTCATAAAAAGATAGTGAAACCTCATCACCTGAGCTTGTCTTTAATTCGAATGAAAAAGCATTTGATGTAGAGTTGAGAGAGTTTATATGCATCATTTCTATTTCTCCATAAACTTTATGGAAAATATATCGGTTAAAATTTTTTTATTTTAACGACTTGCACAGATATAGCAAACATCTTTTGGTACATAAGCACTATGCGGAGTATTTGCAACACTTTCCATTCTATCACCAGGGAATAGATCGATTGTTTTACCATTTTCAATAATTTGTAGATGTCCAGATAGAATCCAACGCACTTCATAATGTGGATGAGTATGTTCAGGATATTTGGTCCCTTCACTGTCACACCATTTAAAAATATTGAAATATCCCTCTTTTTCTAAAATCTCTTTTATCTTTTTTTCATCTGTTATGGAAGTTTTGACAACCTTAGCCATTTGCTCAAAGCTCCTTGGAGTCTATGATGAATGTTACAGGTCCATCATTAATGATCTCAACCTCCATCATTGCGCCAAACTTGCCTGTTTGAACCTCTATATGTTTGCCAAGTTGCAAACAAAACTCTTCATAAAGCCTTTTTGCTTCATCTGGCGGCATAGCATTATCAAAACTTGGTCTTCTGCCCTTCTTAACATTGCCGGCAAGTGTAAACTGGCTAACTACAAGTGCCTCACCTTTAACATCTAAAATATTTTTATTCATCTTGCCATTTTCATCAGCAAATACTCTTAAATTTACGATTTTTTGCACCAGTTTTTCTATATCTGCCTCATCATCTTCTTTAAGTACACCAAGCAAAATATTGTAACCCAAACCAATCTCTCCAACAGTTTCACCATCTACAGTTACTTTAGAGCGGCTAACACGTTGCAAAAGGGCTATCAATTTTTATCCTCCATCTGCTTTTGGTTAGACTCACTACCATTATCACCATAACGCTCTTCATACTTATTTGCGTGGTATCCTCTTATTATCCAAACCATAAAGAGGACAAAACCAATTATCATAATTACATCCATAAATCCATTCACATCAATCCTTTAAAAGTTTCAAAATTTTGTCTTACAGCTTCATATGCAATGATACCTACACTTATGGATATATTTAAACTTCTTCCCTCAGGAGTCTGCGGAATCGTAATGCACTTTTCTTTATTTGCATCCAGCAACTCTTTTGGAAGTCCAGTTGTTTCACTGCCAAAAAGCAAAAAATCACCAGGCTTAAACTCAACTTCAAAATATGGTCTGTCTGTTTTTGTAGTTGCAAGCCACATTCTTTTATTGCCATGCTCTTTCATAAAAGCATCTAATGATGGCCAGATAGTAGGATTGAGTTTATGCCAGTAATCAAGCCCTGCTCTTTTTAATCGTTTATCTTCTATTACAAATCCTAACGGCTCTATTAGATGCAAAGATGCGCCCATATTTACACAAAGCCGTCCTATAGTCCCAGTATTGGGGGCAATTTTTGGTTCAACGAGTACTATATTTACCATTTTTCTATTGCTCCAAAATAAATTGCTAAAATTGTAGCTAAAAAAATTGATCCCCCAATAAAAGTACTTTAACTTAGATAATTACTATTTTTCACAAACTACACTTCTTACTCTTTTTTCCCACGCTTCTGGTATGCAAATGCGAAATTTTGGATCTTTACTCTCTACAATCTCTACAAGTTTATCAATAACCTCAGAAGGATCAGACTGATCACTCTCAACCCAAGCTTCTACATCCTTGATAGCCTTATCATCTGAAGCAAAAATAGAGTTTTTTCCATACCATTTATACTTAGATTGATTCATACGTTCATTAAACCCTGTTGAATATGTACCTGGTTCAATCACACTTACCTTGATATTATGAGGCTTCAACTCTGCGTGTAGAACATCAGCAGCTGCTTCAAGAGCATGTTTAGTCATACAGTATGAACCCAAATAGGGAGCAGTCATACGTCCAGCAACAGAAGAGACAATGATTATCTGACCAAATCCCTTCTTCATCATTCCTTTAACAATACTTTGAGTCAGTGCTATAGTACCAAACACATTGACTTCAAAATTTTCACGAAGATATTTCATTGGTATTTCAGCAAGTGGTCCTGATTCAGCAATGCCCGCATTATTTATAAGTATATCTACATCCCACTCTTCTGCTTGCAATCTATCATTAGCATCAGTAATATCTAGTTTTTTAACAGTAAGAGCAATATTATCTTTTTTTGCATCCTCTTCTAATAGAGATTTTTGTTCATCTGTTTGGGTAGATGCAATCACATCATAACCTCTTTTTGCAAGTTCAAAAGCAGTTCCTCTACCAAATCCAGAACCTGCACCTGTTATCAATACTCTTTTTTTCATTAACTTTTCCATTACAAACTCTTTCTTTTTTATATAAATAGACTAATCCATAATTACTAAAGCAAAATATGGAACAATATTAAAAATAATTATCAAAATTTTGTAGTATGATAAATATTGAAAATATCCTCTTGATACGTCATTTTCACCCAACTGAAATATTCTCATATGAATAGGTGCTATTTTACTTCTCCATAAAATTATGAACATTGAATAGAATAACAATACCCCTATATTGATTAAAGAGGACCAACCCAAAAACTCTCTTATTGTCTCTATACTCATAGCTTGCCTTTAAATAATAAATCTGTTTAAGTTTACCTACATACTTGTAAATTGACAACTCATTATTATATTAATTATAAATTTTTATATAACAAAGGTGAACCTTAATTAAATATAAAGTTATAAAATAGTGGATGCTTAATTTATGTTGATATGTTAAGATGACTGATAAATAAATTTTATATGGAGCATATTATGAAGATATTAGTAGTTTACTACTCAATGTATGGGCATATTCACCAAATGGCACAAGCTGTAGCTGAGGGGGCAAAAATGGTTGAAGGAGCAGAAGTGGAGTTGCGTCGTGTACCAGAGACACTCCCTACAGAGGTGTTAGAAAAGATGGGAGCCATAGAACCGCAAAAAGTATTTGCCCATATACCAATTTGCAGTTTGGAAGAGTTAGCATCTGCAGATGCAATAATTTTTGGTACACCTACAAGATTTGGAAATATGTGCGGACAGATGCGTCAATTTTTTGATTCAACAGGAGAGCTTTGGAAAGATGGAACGTTAGTAAGAAAAGTTGGAGGTGTTTTTACCAGTGCATCTACACAACACGGTGGTTTGGAGTCTACCATCCTTAGCTGTCACATTACTTTGCTACATCAAGGAATGATCATAGTAGGATTGCCCTACTCATTTCAAGGACAGATGGGGGTAGATAAAATTCGTGGCGGATCACCTTATGGAGCAAGTACTATTGCAGGAGCAGATAACTCTCGCATACCAGATGAAAATGAACTTGATGGTGCAAGATTTCAAGGCAGGCACATTGCTACAATAACATCAAAACTTGTACAATAGTTTTAGTATCACTTTTTCAAAAGTTTACGACATTTTTCTAGCGGATCGGATTCAATACGGATATTTTGGATATATACAAAATCTACTTCTATTCCGTACTGTTTATCGGCCAAGTTTACTATCATCTTTTTAAAATTTTCTTTTCCTTTTGCTGTTATAAGTACTTCAGCCAAAAAATTTCCAATAACTGTTTGAACAACATCCATAAGCTCTATTTGATGCTCTTCAAGATCACGCCCCTGCAGCACAATTGAAAGCTTTACATTTACATAAGAACTATCCTTTTTTGAAAGAATGGAAGTATCAATTTGATCAAATTTAAGAAGTGTTGCATAAAGAGATAGATTCATAAAGAGTAAGAAGAGGAGTTTTTTCATATTGAAGTCTTTAATAAAGTATGACCGGGCATATGCCCGGTCTATTAGTCTTAGCTAACCATATACTCAAGTGTCTCTTTGTCAACAAGGTGGAAGTTAAGATATTTATAAACATCTTCCTCCTTGCCAGAGATTGCTTGAGGTACGATATCAAGGTACTCTTCTTTAGTTGGAATGCGTCCAAGAATCGCACATACAGCTGCAAGCTCTGCACTACCAAGATAAACTTGTGCACCTTTACCAAGGCGGTTGTCAAAGTTACGTGTTGAAGTTGAGAATACAACTGCATTATCAGCAACACGTGCTTGGTTACCCATACATAGTGAACATCCAGGAATCTCAGTACGCGCACCTGCTGCACCATAAATTGCATAGTAACCCTCTTCGATAAGCTGTTTCTCATCCATTTTTGTAGGTGGAGTGATCCAAAGTCTTGTAGGAACTTGTCCTTTACCTTTTAGAACTTCACCAAGAGCACGGAATAAACCTATGTTTGTCATACAAGAGCCAACAAATACTTCATCGATCTTCTTAGCACGTTTTGGATCAGCAAGAACTTCACTAATTGTTGCAACATCATCTGGATCATTTGGACATGCAACAATTGGCTCAGTAATGTCGTTAAGATCAATTTCGATAACTGCAGCATACTCTGCATTCTCATCAGCTTCAAGAAGAACAGGGTTTTCTAGCCATTTTTTCATATTGTCGATTCGGCGCTGAATAGTTCGTTTATCTTCATAACCGTTATCAATCATAGCTTCAAGAAGCTTGATGTTTGAGTTGATGTACTCAATAACTGGCTCTTTATCAAGTTTTACAGTACAAGCTGCAGCACTTCTCTCTGCTGATGCATCAGAAAGCTCAAATGCCTGCTCACACTTAAGGAATGGAAGACCTTCAATCTCAAGAACGCGACCTGCGAAGATGTTTTTCTTACCTTTCTTCTCAACAGTCAACAATCCTTGCTTAATCGCATAGTAAGGAATTGCATTAACAAGGTCACGTAGTGTAATACCAGGCTGCAATTCACCTTTGAAGCGAACAAGAACAGACTCAGGCATATTTAGAGGCATTGTACCTGTAACTGCTGCGAATGCAACAAGACCAGAACCTGCAGGGAAACTAATACCGATTGGGAAACGTGTATGGCTGTCACCACCAGTACCAACTGTATCTGGAAGAACCATTCTGTTTAGCCAGCTGTGGATAACACCATCACCAGGTCGAAGGCTAACACCACCACGGCTTGTAATAAACTCAGGCAATGTGTGCTGTAGTTTAATATCTGCCGGTTTTGGATAAGCAGCTGTATGACAGAAAGACTGCATAACAAGATCAGCACCAAAGCTAAGCGCAGCAAGCTCTTTAATCTCATCACGAGTCATAGCACCTGTAGTATCTTGACTTCCAACTGTCTTAACTTCAGGCTCAACATACATACCTGGGCGAACACCCTCCATACCGCATGCTTGTCCAACCATTTTTTGTGCAAGTGTATAACCTACACCCTCTTTACCTTCTGGCTGTTCAGGGCGTGCAAAGATATTCTCTTCACCCATTCCAAGTGCTTCGCGAGCTTTTCTTGTTAAGTTACGTCCAATGATAAGTGGAATACGTCCACCTGCACGAACTTCATCTGGAAGTGTATTTGGCTTAAGTTTAAATTCACTTACAACTTCGCCATTTTTAAGGATTTTGCCTTCATAAGGCTTAACAGTGATAACATCACCAGTTTCAAGATTTTCTACTGGAGCTTCGATTGGAAGTGCACCAGAGTCTTCTGCTGTGTTAAAGAAGATAGGAGCAATAATACCACCAATAATAACACCGCCAGTACGCTTATTAGGAACACCAGGAATATCCTCACCAATATGCCACTGAACAGAGTTAATACCAGATTTACGAGAAGAACCAGTTCCTACAACGTCACCTACAAATGCAACTGGGTGACCTTTCTCTTTAAGTTTTTTGATAGTACCAAGTGGATCATCCATTTTAGCAACAAGCATACTGTTTGCATGCAAAGGAATATCACTTCTTGTAAATGCTTCACTTGCAGGAGAGAGATCGTCAGTATTTGTTTCACCAGGAACTTTAAATACTGTAACAGTAATCTCTTCAGGAAGTTCAGGTCGGCTTAGGAACCACTCAGCATTTGCCCAGCTCTCAAGAACCTCTTTTGCATATTTGTTGCCTTTGTCAGCAAGCTCTTTAACATCGTTAAATGCATCATAAACAAGCATAGTGTGTTTTAACTGATTAGCAGCCTCTTGTGCAACTTCAGCATCTTCATGTGCAAGAGCGTCAACAAGTGGCTTAACGTTAAATCCACCAAGCATCATACCAAGCATTTTAACTGCATTAACTGGAGAAATAGCAGCAGTTTTAGCTTTTCCTTGAACAATATCGTTTAAGAATGCAGCCTTAACATATGCAGCATCATCAACTCCCGGTGGAACACGATTTTGTAAAAGATCTAGAAGCTTTTCCTCTTCAACAATAGGAATCTCTTTTAGAAGCTCAATTACCTGTGCTGTCTGCTCTGCAGTAAGAGGAAGCGGAGGTACACCAAGTGCTTCACGCTCTTTTACATGCTTTTCATAATCGGCCATAAAACCCATTATTTCTCCTTCATTATTTTGGTTTAGATAATTTTATCAGAATGGAGATGGGTCAGTGCAGTTTTGTAACATATTGTAACACTAAAATTATACCTATGTGTAAAATTGTAACTTTATTTTAAAAGTTAAATCAAATCAACCAATAATTTCACGATGCCCTTTTGCATTAGGAGCAGAAATGATTCCCATACTCTCTAGTTGCTCTATTATTCTTGCGGCACGGTTATAACCAATCTGCAAACGACGCTGAAGATAGCTGATACTTGTCTTTTTATCATTTAAGACAATCTGTTTTGCTTCCTCAAAAAGTGGATCAATATCATCAACAGTACCAACACTACCTGTTGATTCCGTTTCACTATCACCTTCAATTAAAAAATGCTCATCATATTCAACAGGTCGTTGAGCTTTTAGATACTCAACAATGTTTTCAATCTCCTCTTCACTACTCCAAGGGGCATGCAAACGAATCAACCCTCCTCCACCAGGAGGTGTAAAGAGCATATCACCTCTTCCAAGAAGTGACTCAGCGCCAATTGAATCTAAAATAACTTTAGAGTCAATTTTTTGCCCTACTCTATAACTTATACGTGAAGGAAGATTTGCTTTAATAAGTCCAGTAACAACATCAACACTTGGTCTTTGCGTTGCTACAATAAGATGAATTCCGCTTGCACGAGCCATTTGAGCTAGCCTTGCAATAGAAAACTCTACATCTTTACCACCTGTCATCATCAAATCAGCTAACTCATCGATAACAACTACAATATATGGTAATTGGTCTCGATTCTCTTTTTTAGCCTTTTCATTATATGTTTCAATATTTTTTGTTCTAGTTTGACTCATAAGCTGGTAGCGACGCTCCATCTCTCCAACCATATTTGACAGAGCAGTTATCGCCTTTTTAGGCTGTGTAATTACAGGGGTCAAAAGGTGAGGAATATCATTATAGATAGAAAACTCCAGCATCTTTGGGTCTATCATCATAAGACGCAACTGATCTGGAGAGTTTCTATAAAGAAGACTCAAAATCATTGCATTTATTCCAACACTTTTTCCGCTACCCGTAGTTCCTGCTATCAATAAATGTGGTAATTTTTTCAAATCTGTTACAAAAGGCTTACCAACAATATCTTTACCCAATGCAATTGTTAGAGGTGACTTTGACTTTTTAAAAATATTATCCTCTAAAATCTCTCTTAAATAGATTGTTTCAACCTCTTTGTTAGGTATCTCTATTCCAACTACATCTTTACCGGGAACTGGTGCTTGAATTCTGATAGTTTGAGCTTTTAGTGCCATTGCAAGGTCATCTTGCAAATTTAAAATTTTTGAAACCTTAATATGAGCAGCAGGTTTAAACTCAAATGTAGTTACGACCGGTCCTGCATATGTACGTACAACATCACCCTCTATCTTAAACTTGATAAGTTTTTCCAACAAATCACTTATCTTTGCATCTATTTCTGCTTCATTTACTTCATTGGTTCGTTTTGGAGGTTTTTGTAAAAAGTCTAATTTTGGTAGTTTGAAATTTTTAGGCTTCTCCTGTTCACCAATATCAATCTGTTCAAGCAGTTTTTTATTCTCTTCAATTTCTTGAACAATCTCTATAGATGCGTGTTCTTTCTTATCATTTTTCTTATTATCTTTTTTGTCAATTGTATTATCTATTGCATTATCTATTTCAGGTACAATCGTCTCTTCTTCTTCCAAATCTACTGTTTCTTCTACAATCTTATCTTCTTCTATAACTTTTTTATCAATATCTGCAACTACTTTTATTTCAGGTTCTTCAATCTCTATATCTTCTTCAATTTCTACTGTCTCTTCTTTAATTTTTCTATTTTTTATCTCCTCTTTTGCAGGCTTTGGTACTTTTATAATTGAAGGCGTACTACTGCTTATTTTTATTCTCTTTAGATTGGAAAGTTTATCTAAAATATTATCTCCCCATAAAATGATAGCCGATAATGTTATAGTCATCAACCAAAAGAGCCATACTCCTGCAATACCAACAAAAGGATGTAAAAAACTTACAATACTTTCACCTATCCACCCATTTTGAGGTTTATCAACTACAAGAGCTTGCAATATAAGGAGAGAAAAAATAAAGAGTACCCAAGCAGAAAATCTCTCAAAGTCAAACTCTTTAAAACTTTTTAACTTATGCAGTTTGTAAAGAGCTATAGTAAGAAAAATAAAATCAACATAACCCAAGTACCCAAAAAGTCTTAGATTATGTGTACCAATATAGGTACCAAATGTGCCAACTATTCCACTTTGAGGAAAAACAGTCGAAATTGCCCCATAAATTAAACATATTGCTACTGTAATTAAAAAAGCTGTCCTAAAAATTGTTAATTCCTTCTTACAAAAATTTAGAGTGTAATTATACGATTATTTCATATAATTGACCAGCGATAAGCTATTTATTTTTGTAATTGTAGAATAGAGTGCCTGAAAATTAAGTGTTAATTGATTTAATCTCATTGAAGCCTCTCCTATATCTGTATCTAAAATATCAGATCTAAGAGTTTGAACATTAATTTTCAATGTTTCATTTCTCTCTACAGCATATCCCAATCTGTTAGACATTGCTCCTATCTTTGTATGCTCTTTAGTAAAATGATTTAAAACATGATCAATTTTTTCTAATGATCCCTCTATACCAATATTTCTAGAACTTACAATATCAGTTCCATCTGGTCTGAATCTTCCTAAACGTACTGCTTCTATGGCTTCATCTAATGAAGCAAAAAAATCGTGTTTAGGATCATCTATAGTTAATGAATTATTTGATTGAAAAGTAAAAAGACTGCTTGTATATTTGCCATCAGCATCAGGAGTATAATCATAACTATTACTGTCAAATAGTGAAATTCTCATATTCGTATCAGCTTTGGTTTTATCTTCTATTACAATTCTACCTTTATCATCCAAACGTGTATCTACACTTTTTCTAGCACTATCCACAGCATCTGTATATGTATATGGTGGAGTAGTAGTATAATCTATATCATTATATTTACCAGCCATAACTACAGATACAACATCTGTTAACTGTTTCATAGTGAATTGATGAATATCATTTACACTATCTTCAACTGTATCAGTACCATCTGCATTTTTAACTGTAAAAGTTTTATCCCAAGTTCCATCTTTATCTGTATCAACTCTTACTTTTATCTTTCCGCCATCTGCACTATCTCTAAAGATATTAGCTGCTACATTATTGCCATCTTTATCTGTTAAATCCATATCTAAAGATAAATTATCAATATCACTTCCAGCAGATACATCTACAAGTTTGGTTGAGTCAACAGCATAGCTGTTATCTGCTTTTACTATTTGTGAAACACTTGACAAAAGCATATTTGCACTCTTGGTAAAGTCATTACTCTCAACTGTTACTTCACTTCTAAGCCCATCAATAGCACTGCCTCCGCCATTAACATCATTCATTGTTGAAAAACTGTCAATAAAAAAGTTATCTCCATTATTTCCACTGCTGTCAACCAACTCTATACGACCTTGTTCATTTAAAACAGCATCTACCCCAAATGTAGTGTTGAGTTTATTTAATAGATCCTGCATTGTTGCAGTATCATCTATATTAATAAAACCATTTACATTGTTTCCATTTACATCTTTTCCACTAAATGATATACTTTTTACATCATCATTGTTTGAGCCATCATTGTCTGAAGGAAATATATCTTTAAGTTTTGTATTTAAGTCTGCCTGCTTTTGAGAATTTTTATCTAAAAAGAGAGTATTTAGTATGAAACTGTTAGTAACATCTGTATTTCTACTGCTTGCAATTGTAGAGAGTGCAAAATCTGGTGCTCTTTCACCTGAATTAAAAAACATTACATGTGCATCTGGATCTTGTAAAGTCTCTCTAATATCAGTTACTTTTTTATCAGAAGCAACCATTGAAAAATCAAGCATACTACTGCCACTTTGTTTATCTTGTATCTCTATTCTTCCATTATTCAACGTAACATTTACTACTTTGTTTGTAGGTGTATTGCCATAAATATTTCCTATTTTTTCTAATAACTCATCTACTTTTATATCTTTGTCAAACTCCATAATATCTTTAAAACTTTTACCGTTTGAATCTTTTCCAGTTACATAAAAGTAGATTTTATTATCGTTACTGACATCCCCTTCCCATCCAGTCATCTCTTCAAGAGTATTTTCTGTAGTAATGTACTCTGGAGTATCTGGACGAACATCTGTCAACCCTAACTCTTTTTTATCATAATCAATTTTTTTATAAAGTGGTACATTTGTTGTAACAGTTCTGTGGTAGTTGTTGTCTTCACCAAAAAATAGTTCTGTTCCTGGAATGTTGTATGGAACTTCAACATTTGCACCAACTACAGCTTTTAATGTTTTATCATTACCATAATAGTTTCCATTTGCATCAATCGGTTTAACATCAGTAGCACTGCCTGAAAATAGATAGCGTCCATTTATAGAGGTGTTTCCAAGATTTATCATATTATCTTTTAAAGATTCCAACTCATTACTAATGGCATAAAAGTTATTATCATCATTTGTGCCATTAGCTGCTTGAACCAAGAGGGTTTTAAAGCGTGTAAGCGCATCTGTAAACTGAAACATAACACTATCTGTGTTATTTGCAAAATTTTGTGCATCAGTAGCTACATTTACAACTTGATTGAGTGAATGCTCTTCATAGTCAAGTCTTAATGTATCTGCAAAAACTGAAGTGTCTTCATAGCCATATTTTATTTTCAGTCCCGATGATATTTGTCTGTTTACTGTATTAAGTTCAGTTTTAAAATTTTGCTGATCATAAATAAAACTATTATAAAAATTATTTTGAGTTACACGCATCTTACACCTCTTTCTCTCTATTTACAAAGATACTCAAAAACCTACAAGCAAATTTAGTTCCATTTAGTAGTAATATCGGTATTAACGAGATTTAGTTTAATTTTTATATAAATTTTCTTGCAATTTGAAATAAAACATTGTACAATGAGCGCATAAATCTCTTATAAGGATAGCCATATGAAAAAAGCTGAATTCGTTCAAGCAGTTGCGGAAAAAGCGGGCTTGTCAAAAAAAGATACTGAAGCAGTCATTGATGCAGCTTTAGAAACAATAACAGAAGCTCTTGCAGATGGAAAAAGTGTAAGTTTCATTGGTTTTGGTACATTCAGTACGGCTGAACGTGCTGCTAGAAAAGCGAAAGTACCGGGCACTGATCGTGTAGTTGATGTTCCTGCAACACGTGCTGTTAAGTTCAAAGTTGGAAAAAATCTTAAAGACGCAGTTGCTAAATAATCTGAATTTTTTAATAAATGCCGATGTTTAATCGGCATTTAAGTATAAAATCTATAAAATTTCGCTCGTGATTATTAAGGGTGCCAGTAGCCGGGGTGGTGAAACTGGTAGACACGCCAGACTCAAAATCTGGTGGGCATTAGCCCGTGCCGGTTCGAGTCCGGCCCTCGGTACCATTCATAATAATGAGATTCTACAATGCGGGAGTAGCTCAGTGGTAGAGCACAACCTTGCCAAGGTTGGGGTCGCGGGTTCGACCCCCGTCTCCCGCTCCATCTTCATATTTTTTTTACTTCTTCTTTTTTTTACAAACTCTTTTGCTAAACAGTTTGAATTAAAATCATATTATACTTTTGAATCTTCTTGTATAACACTAAGTACTTTAGGAGTGTATGATTCAAACAATTCTTGCATTATAAAACTATCTAACAGTAGAAACAGATGGGAAATTCCAAGCTTTAAACTGATTAATGCTTTAAATAAAATTGGAATTTCTGTTAAACGTCCATCATCTAGCACAATTATATTTGAAAAAAAAATACACCTTGATCTTTCATCTCTAAAAAAAGAGTTGAAAAAGTTATATTTACAAAAGTACCATACTATGCAAATAAAAAATATATCTATATTTCCAACAAGCCATAACACTGAAAACTTTATTTTTGATCCTTCAAAGTGTTCTATTAACTTATCAAGAGCAATGCTGAAAAGAAATAGAGGAACATTTGTTGTTAAATGCAACAAAAAAAGCTACTTTTTTAAATTTTATATAGATGCCACTATTGATGTTTATAAAGCGAATCATCAAATAAAAAAAGATAAAATAATAGATTCAAAAGCTATAAGAAAAGAGAGAATTATTTTTAAAACCATCTACTCTCTTCCAATATACAACTTGGAAGAAAAAGAGATCATGGCAAAGCAAAATATTGCACAAGACAAGATTATAACTTCATCTATGGTAGTACCAGTCCCAGCTGTAAAAAAACATGAAACAGTAAACTGTTTTATTCAAGATGGTGCCGTGCATATTGAGTTTAATGCTGAAGCTATGCAAAATGGATATATAGGCGATGAAATAGTTTTAAAAAGAGAAGATGGACGAACCATAAAAGGTGTAGTTTTGAGAAAAAATTTGGTTGAAATCAAATGAGATTAGTTGTTGCTATAACAGGTGCAAGCGGTGCACATCTTGGAATGAAAATATTAGATCTTTTACCTAAAAGTATTACTCCCTATCTAATAGTCTCAGAACACGCAAAAGAAGTTTTAAAACATGAGCCTGTGCATATGTATGACAATAAAGATATATCTGCTCCAATAGCATCAGGCTCTTTTCCGAGTGATGCTATGATTATTGCACCTTGCAGTATGAATACACTTGCCAAAATCTCTTGCGGTATTGCTGATAACCTGGTTACACGCACTGCATCTGTAATGATTAAAGAGCAAAGACCATTGCTACTAGCACCAAGAGAGATGCCTCTTAGTGCAATAGCATTAGAAAATATGCTTAAACTTTCACGTATTGGCATCACCATAGCGCCTCCAATTTTAGGGTATTACAGTGAACAAAATAGCCTAGATGAAATGGAAAACTTCATTATAGGAAAATGGTTTGACCTACTTGGTATAGAACACAATCTTTATAAACGTTGGAAAATAGAGGAAGCAGATCTTGAAAATTAAAAGAGCAATCTATCCAGGAACATTTGATCCTATTACAAATGGTCATATGGATATTATTAAAAGAGCAGCTAATCTGTTTGATGAAATTATTGTCGCCGTTGCAAAGTCAAATGAAAAAGGACCAATGTTTTCACACAAACAGCGCATTGAAATGGCAAAAGTTGCTTGTGAATCTATTGATAATGTCAAGGTTAAAGGTTTTTCAAACCTTTTAGTTGAGTTTTGCCATCAAATGGATGCAAAGATCATTATTCGCGGTTTACGTTCATTTAGTGATTTTGAGTATGAACTGCAAATGGGCTATGCCAATACATCACTGTCTTCAGAAATAGAGACAATTTACCTTATGACAAGCCTTGAGCACTCTTTTATAAGCTCTTCCATAGTACGTTCCATACTCAAGCATAACTCATCTTGTGCACATTTAGTACCACCACAAGTAAATAAAATCATCATAGAAGAGTCAAAATAATGTATATAGTTTTTGAAGGAATTGATACCGTAGGAAAAAGTACGCAAATTGAACGTATTGCAAAAAACTTTCCAGATGCTATAGTTACAAAAGAGCCAGGAGGCACTCCTCTTGGTAAGAAGATTAGAAAGATTGTGCTTGATGAGGGAGGTATTCAGCCAAGAAGCGAAATATTGCTATTTCTTGCAGACAGAGCTGAACATACAGAAAGTCTGATCCGCCCAAATCTTGACAAAATGATTTTAAGTGACCGTTCATTTATTTCAGGCATAGCTTATGCTCATGTACATGAAAAAATAGAGATTGAAAAACTGTTAGAGTTAAATAGATTTGCGACTGACTCAATTTTTCCAGATCGCATAGTTCTGTTTACCATAGATGAAACAACACTAAAATCACGACTAGGCTCTAAAACAAGTGATGCAATAGAGGTTAGAGGAATTGATTATATGATGCAGGTACAACAAACAATGATCGATATTGTAGATTCTCTTGGCATTGATCATATTAAAATTGATGCGAAGTTGCCAATAGATGAAATAACCCAAAAAATTATAAACTATATCAAGCAAGGATAAAGAAATCATGATTCAAGCATTAAGAGGAATGAAAGATATTTTATCACCTGATAATGAGCGGTTTGAATTTATCATAGAGACTGCAAGTCGTATTGCAAAACGGTATGGGTATCAATATATTGAAACACCTCTTTTAGAAGAGACTGCCCTATTTAAAAGAAGTGTTGGTGAAAGTAGTGATATTGTCGGAAAAGAGATGTATCAATTTATTGACAAAGGTGGTCATGATGTCTGTTTGCGTCCAGAAGGAACTGCCGGTGTAGTAAGAGCTTTTATTCAAAATAAACTCGATAAAAAAGGCGGTATCAACAGATTTTTCTACTATGGACCAATGTTTCGATATGAGCGTCCTCAAAAAGGTAGACTGCGTGAATTTCACCAGTTTGGATGCGAAAGTTTTGGTGAAACAAGTGTTTATGAAGACTTTACAATCATTTTAATGATCAAAGATATTTTTGATGCACTAGGCATTGGATACAGAATAAAAATAAACTCTCTTGGGTGTCCTGAGTGTATGCCAGGGTATCGTAAAAACCTTATTAAACATTTGCAAGATATACAAGATGGTTTATGCGAAGATTGCCAAAGACGAATTGAGACAAATCCTATTCGCGTGCTTGATTGTAAAGTTGAAGCTTGCCAAAATCTCTTAAAAGAGTCACCTGTTATTGTAGAGAATCTGTGTGAGGAGTGTGACAGCGACTTTAACAAACTTATAGAAATGCTAAAATCGCATAACTTGCCTTTTGAACTAGACTCAAAACTTGTTCGTGGGCTTGACTACTATACACGCACAGCATTTGAGTTTGTAAGCGATGAGATAGGAGCGCAAAGCGCTATTGCTGGTGGTGGACGTTACAACCGACTGGTTGAGTTTTTAGATGGAAAACCTACACCAGCAGTCGGTTTTGCATTGGGAATAGAGAGAATTATAGAGCTTGTTAAAATGCCTGAAGCTAAAAGAGATGGACTCTATCTGGGTATTATGGAGCCTGAAGCTATAAATACTATACTTGAACTCGCTCATATTCAGCGCCAAAACCAAAAGGTATATACTGAGTACAATAAAAAGTCACTCAAAGCTCACCTAAAAGCTGCTGACAGACTGGGTGTTAAGAAGTGTGCTATTATTGGAGAAGATGAGCTTAAAGCAGGTGAAATATGGGTAAAAGATCTTGAGACAAAAGAGGAGAAACGTATTGCCATCAACCAGTTTAACTGATCCAAAAAAGAGCTATGGAATCCACGTTTGGGGAGAAGGAAACTTTATTGTTGAAGATGGCGTAGTTAAAGTAAACTATGGAAACAAACCATCTTTAATTGATCTAACTAAAGGTATGCGTGAAAAGGGATATAAAGGACCTCTTCTATTCCGTTTTCCGCACCTTGCAGCACAAAATGTTCGTACTCTCTTTAAACATTTTGAAAGAGCAAAAAAAGAGTTTAACTACAAAGGCAAATTTAAAGCCGTATTTCCACTAAAGGTAAATCAATTCCCCGGATTTGTCATACCTTTAATGGAAGCTACAAAAGATTTAGAGTATGGTCTTGAAGCCGGTAGTAAAGCTGAGTTAATCTTAGCTATGAGCTATACAAATTTAGGCAAACCAATTACAGTAAACGGCTTTAAAGATAGAGAGATGATAAGTATGGGCTTTTTAGCCGCTAAAATGGGTCATAACATTACTCTGACAATTGAGGGGATCAATGAACTAGAACTTATCATAAAAGAGGCAAAACGTTTAGGCTCCCCTACTCCAAAGATAGGACTTCGCATACGTCTTCATACTGGAGGAATTGGCATATGGGCTAAAAGTGGTGGCTACAGTTCAAAGTTTGGACTAACATCTACTGAACTGCTTGAAGCAATGGATCTGCTAAAAGAGCATAAACTTACAGATAGACTCTCTATGATCCACTTTCATATAGGTTCACAAATGAACCATATCTCTCCGCTGAAAAAGGCTATTAGAGAGGCTGGTAACATCTACGCAGAGCTAAGAAAAATGGGGGCTGACAACCTTCATGCCATCAATATTGGTGGTGGATTGGCAGTTGAATATAGTCAACAAGAGGGACAATCTAGCAGAAACTATACTCTTGAAGAGTTTACAAATGATGTTGTCTTTTTGCTTAAAGAGATTGCAAATGCAAAAGATGTACAAGAACCTACAATTTTTACAGAATCTGGACGATATGTAGCCGCCAACCACGCTGTTTTAGTTGCACCGGTTCTAGAACTTTTTAGCCAAGAGTATAGTGAAGAGATTTTACGTTTAAAAGAGAAAAATCCACCTTTGGTACAAGAGCTTTATGACCTGTATAGATCGATCTCAACCAAAAATGCCAGAGAGTATCTTCACGATGCACTGGATCATATGGAGTCTCTTTTAACTCTATTTGACTTAGGCTATATTGACCTAACAGATAGAGCCAATACAGAAACTTTGGTACATCTCATCATTAAAAAAGCACTTGATCTTTTACGTAACAAACCATCAAAAGAGATCAAAGCAATCTTAGATCGTGTTCAAGAGAGATACCTTGTAAACTTCTCACTTTTTCAGTCACTTCCAGACTACTGGGGACTTGGACAAAACTTTCCAGTTATGCCACTAGATAGACTAGATCAAGCACCTACAAGGTCAGCAAGCCTTTGGGACATTACCTGTGACAGTGATGGAGAGATTGCCTTTAACCTAGACAACCCACTCTACCTACACGATGTAGATGTTGAAAATGAAGAGTATTTTCTTGGATTTTTTAAAGTCGGAGCATATCAAGAGATTCTTGGAATGAGACATAACCTTTTTACACATCCAACAGAAGCAACTGTAGCTTTTGATGAAGATGGCAACTATACTATAAGTGAAATTACAGAAGCACAAAATATTCTTGATGTACTAGATGACATAGACTATGATACTAAAGAGATAGAGCGTCGAATTAGAAAGTTGTTAGAAGAGTCAAACACTATTGCTGAAGATGAGAAAAAAGAGATACTTGGAGAACTTTACCTCTACTTAAGTGAAAATGGTTATCTTAGAACCATTAATTTTTCAGAAGGAGGCTAAAGTTGCCATCTCTCTTTCGGCTAATAATGGAAGATATAAACAGTGTCTATAAAAATGACCCTGCAATACACTCTCGCATAGAGATTTTCTTTAACTATCCGGGTGTATGGGCTATTGCAAACTATCGTATAGCAAATTGGCTATATAAAAAAGGTTTTCGTCTAATTGCAAGAATGTGGATGGGAATATCTCAAATCTTTACCAACATAGACATTCACCCTGCCGCAACTATTGGTAGAAGAGTTTTCATAGATCACGGCATCGGTGTTGTAATTGGTGAAACTGCTATTATAGGTGATGATGTTACTATATATCAAGGGGTTACTCTTGGTGGTGTTTCACTAAGCTCTGGAAAACGTCACCCTACAATTGAAAGCGGTGTAGTTATAGGTGCAGGAGCAAAAGTACTTGGAAACATTACTATTGGATACAACAGTAAAATAGGTGCAAACTCTGTTGTCATAAAATCTGTACCACCAGAATCAACAGCAGTTGGAATACCTGCCCGTGTAGTAACAAAAGGACGAGACAAAAGTCCTCTAAGCCACAACAAGCTTCCAGATATAAACAAAGAGCTGTTTGAGTATCTTCTAAAACGTGTAGCCGTCATTGAGCATATTTTAGCCCCAGAGCATAAAGAGTTACTAGAAGAAGATCAAAAACTTGATGAGATATACCAAGCATTCCTCAAATCTATGAAGTAGTACGACACAATGTTGTCATCCATATAAACTAAAATTCCTCTATCACACTAGATAGAGGAGAAAAGATGGCTTCAGTTAAAAATATTAGACGTAGAAAATCCAACAACAGAATTGGAAACCTATCTTCATTAATTGAAGTAGAAGAGTTAGCAAGTGTAAGATATCTTGTCTCTCATATTATTAAAACATTCAACCTTGAAACGAAAGTAGTAACTGAACACGGCTTTAACAGAGACTCCATTGCAGAAATTCTTGAATTGAGCCATCTAGAAGATAAATGCTATGAAAACAGAACTGAAGTCATTATCTCTCTTAAAAAGAGATGCAATGAAATTTTAAGTGAGTATGAGCATATTTTCTACCCTCGTATAATACATTTATAGAAATAATTTAGAGATTTTCATCCAAAAAGGATTGAAAAATTAACTCTAAATTATTACTATCAAGAATGAAGAAATTAGACTTCAGATCTTTAACTTAATCACAGTCTAACCAAAGAGCTAAAAAGTCTTTTTATACCCCCTGT